>JAYRJH010000290.1:0-4101 GCA_041906415.1 Sphingomonas sp.
GCATTGTTAGCTCGGCCGTGAGCGCCAGCATCTGCTTCGGCATTTCCGGGCGGGACTTCGGCCAGAGCCGCGTTCCCGCACCGCCTGAGAGGATAACGGGGATGATGTGGGGGAGCTGAGTCATCGTTTCTCCGGATTCGATGGTGCGTTCATTGCAAGGACGACGCAGCGCCGCAATGGTTTCAGCCCCTTCAGCCTTTGTTTGCCATTTGATGCGATCAGGTGTCGGCACAGCTTACACACGCGATCGGATGCGGGCGAATGATAAGGGTTTTCAGGCATCATCTGCCCAATGCGGTGCTGCTGCTGGGCATGCTGGACCTGCTGCTGCTGCTCGCCGCGGCCGAAGCCGGATGGGAAATCCGCGCCTGGCAGATCAGCATGGCGGCGGGCCCGGTCATCTCGCGGCTGCCGCAGCTTGCGGGCTTCGCGGCGGCGCTGATGATCGCGATGATCGCCGTCGGGGCCTATCAGGCGGACGTGCTGGTCTCGATCCGCCAGGCCGCGATGCGGCTGATGGTGGCGGTGGCGCTGGGCGTGCTGTTCCTGTCCGTGCTGTTCTTCGTCCTGCCCTCGTTCAGCCTGTGGCGGTCGAACCTGTTCTACGCGATGCTGTTCGCCATCATGGGGCTGGTGCTGGCGCGCGTGCTGTTCGGCGGGCTGCTGGGCAGCGAGCGGTTCAAGCGGCGGATCGTGGTGCTGGGCGCCGGCGCGCGCGCCGAGCGGCTGGCGGTGCTGGAACGGCAGCCGGGATCGACCTTCGTGATCGTGGGCTATGTCGCGATGGGGGAGCCGGAAAAGCGGATCGCGCAGGCGATCGCCCGCGATGCGATCCACAATCTGGCGGATCATGTCGTCAACCTGAAGGCGTCCGCCGTGGTGCTGGCGATCGAGGAGCGGCGCAACGCGCTGCCGCTGAAGGACCTGCTCCGCGTCCGCACGACGGGCGTGCAGGTCGACGAATTCTCCGCCTTCATGGAGCGGGAGACGGGTCGGATCGATCTCCAGACGGTCAATCCTTCCGCCCTGATCTTCTCCGACGGCTTCTCCTCCGGCCGGATGCTGACCGGGATCGTCAAGCGCGCGTTCGATATCCTGGCCAGCCTGATCCTGCTCGCCTTCGCCCTGCCGCTGATCCTCGTCACGGTGATCGCGATCAAGCTGGAGAGCAAGGGGCCCGCCTTCTACCGCCAGCGCCGCGTCGGCCTGTTCAACGAGCCGTTCGACATCCCGAAGCTGCGCTCGATGCGCCAGGATGCGGAGGTCGCCGGAAAGGCGGTGTGGGCGGCGGAGCAGGACCCGCGCATCACCCGCGTCGGCCGGTTCATCCGCAAGGTGCGGATCGACGAATTGCCGCAGTGCTGGAGCGTCCTGAAGGGCGAGATGAGCTTCGTCGGCCCGCGCCCGGAACGCCCGCAATTCGTCGCCGATCTGGAGCGCGAACTGCCCTATTACGCGGAGCGCCATATGGTGAAGCCGGGCATCACCGGCTGGGCGCAGATCAACTATCCCTATGGCGCATCGATCGAGGACGCCCGCAACAAGCTGGAATACGACCTTTATTACGCGAAGAATTACTCCCCCTTCCTCGATCTGCTGATCCTGTTGCAGACCTTGCGGGTGGTGCTGTGGCCCGCCGGCGCGCGGTGACATGCCTCCGTCCGTGATCCTGTGGAGCCACGCGCTCGCCGCATTGCTGTTCGGCGCGCTGGCGCTCGGGCAGTTCCATCAGCATCGCGCGGGCCTGCCGCGCGGCGCGCTGGTGGCGGCGCTGGCCGCGACGGCGCTGTGGGCGCTGGCGGTGGCCGGGATCGGATCGGGCGACGTCGCGACGCGCATTGCGGAGGGCGCGCGCAACCTCGCCTGGCTCGCCTTCCTCTTCGCGCTCTCGCGCGGGGACGTGCCGCAGCGCAACCGTCGATGGCTGGCCTGCGTCTATGTCGCCTGCGCGCTGGTGACGGCGCTGACGATGGTGCTGGCCGTCGCGGAGGCGTCCGCGGCGCTGGACGGGCCGAAGGGGGCCGGAACGGCCGTGAGGATCGCCGCCACGCGGCAGATGCTCGGAATGCTGGGCAGCACAGCCCCGCTACTGCTGCTTTATCGCGTGCAGGCGACGACGACGCGCGGCGGCGTGCGGATCATCGCGCTGGCGCTCACGATGATCTTCGTGCTCGATCTGGCGCTGCTGCTCGATCTGCGGATCGGCGGCGGGCTGGCCGGGATGCTCGGCATCGCGCGCGGGCCGGTGATGACCGGCATCGCCCTGTTGTTCTGGCTGGGGCTGCAACGCGACGGCGAATGGACGTTGCAGGTTTCGCGCCGCCTTGCCTTCGCCATGCTCTCCGCGCTGGCGCTGGGCGCGTGCATCGCGCTGATCCTGCTGACAGCGAGCTACCTCGCCCCGCTCGGCGGCGATCGCGCGCGGATGGTGCAGACGGTGATCGTCTTCGGCACCGCCGCGACATTGCTCACCGCCGTATCCACGCCGTGGCTGCGCGCGGCGGCCAAGGTGCTGGTGGCGAAGCACCTGTTCAGCCACCGCTACGATTACCGCGCCGAGTGGATGCGCTTCAACGAGACGCTGGGGATGCCCGGCGACAGCGCCGCGCCGCTCGCCGTGCGCGTGGTGAAGGCGGTCGCGGACGTGACCGACTCCCCCGCCGGCCTGCTGCTGGTCGCCCGCGACGGCGCACTGGAGCGCGGCGAGGGCTGGAACTGGACGGACGATGACGCCGCGCCGGACGCCAATATGGCGCTCCACCAATATCTCGCCGATACGCGGCGGATCGTCGAGCTGGATGCGGTGCGTGACGGAAAGGCCCCTCCCGGCGACGCCGCCGCCACGCCGGAATGGCTGCTCGCCCGCGCGGACGCATGGGCGATCGTGCCGCTGATGCATTTCGAGCAACTGACCGGCGCGCTGGTCCTCGCCCGCCCGCCGCTGGCCCGCGCGCTGGACTGGGAGGATTTCGACCTGCTGGGCGTCGCCGGCCGCCAGGTGGCGAGCTATCTGGCGGAGGCGCGCACGCACGAGGCGCTGGCGGATGCCCGGCGCTTCGACGAATTCAACCGCCGCTTCGCCTTCATCATGCACGACCTGAAGAATCTGGTGAGCCAGCTCACCCTGCTCGCCCGCAATGCGGAGCGTCATGCGGAGAATCCCGCCTTTCGCGCAGACATGGTGGAGACGCTGCGCGATTCCTCGCAGCGGATGAACACGCTACTCGCGCGCCTGTCCCAGCATCATGGCGGACGCGGCGAGGCGCTGCGCCCGGTGCCGCTCGCCCCGCTCGCCCGGCGGATCGCGGTGGCAAGGCGCGCGCAGCATCCGGTGAGGGTGGCGGGCGCGATCGATGCGGTCGCCATGGCGGACGCCTCCGGGCTGGAGACGCTGCTCGGCCATCTCGTGCAGAATGCGATCGAAGCCAGCGCCGCCAGCGCGCCCGTGTCGCTCCACATCCTCACCCTTCCCGAAACCGGACAGGTGGCGGTGGAGGTGATCGACACCGGCAGCGGCATGTCCCCCGCCTTCGTCCGCGACCGGCTGTTCAAGCCCTTCGTCTCGGGAAAGGAAGGCGGCTTCGGGCTGGGCGCGTTCGAGGCGCGGCAACTGGCGGAGGCGATGGGCGGCGCCGTCTCCGTGGAAAGCAGGCAGGGCGAAGGAACATGCTTCCGCGTGACGCTGCGCGCGGCGGGACTGGTGGAGCAGGCGGCATGAGCGAGCGTCCGAAATTGCTGATCGTGGAGGACGACCTGGGCCTACAGCGCCAGCTCCGCTGGGCTTATGACGATTATGAGGTGATCGTCGCGAGCGATCGCGCGGAAGCGATCGACGCCCTGCGTGCCCATGAGCCGGCGGTGGTCACGCTCGATCTCGGCCTGCCGCCTGATCCCGACGGCACGGCGGAAGGCTTCGCCACGCTCGCGGAGATACTCGCGCTCAAGCCCTCCACCAAGGTGATCGTCGCGTCCGGCCATGGCGCGCGGGAGAGCGCGCTGCGCGCGATCGCGGACGGCGCATGGGACTTCTACCAGAAGCCGATCGATATCGACGCGCTGGGCCTGATCGTCGCGCGCGCTTTCCATGTCGCGTTGCTGGAG
>JAYRJH010000291.1:0-4098 GCA_041906415.1 Sphingomonas sp.
AACTTGTTCGGCGTCTTGCTCATATCGGCTCCACCTTCTCAGGAGTTGGAGCCTCCGGCAAACCCGGTGCGGTTCAGGTCGAGCGAGCCGGACGCTTTGGATTCCCGTCTTTGTCGAGCCGCGAGGTCATACGGTGGGTGCGGAACTCCTGAACGAGGCCAGGCGTGATTTCTTCCACCATCTTGTCCCCGAAGAATGGGAGCAGATGAACGCGCAGGCGGATGCCGTGGCCCTCCACATATTTCGCGTTCCGCTCTCCCTCGGTGATGACAGTGTATTCGGCAAGGAATTGCTGCGCGGCTTTGCGGAAGGGTGTGCCCTCCCTGATTTCTCCGGCGCGGTATTTGCCCATGAGGCCGAGATACCAATCCCGCGCAACGTCCTTGGCGCGGGCAAGGCTTTCTTCTTTGGTGCTAGTTCGCTTCTGCTTCCCCGCAATGGAGCAAGAGCACTGCCAATGCGGGCTGTTTGAACGCATGTAGAGTTGGACTTTGCCGTCCAAAAGCTTGTGGCGAGCTGTATCGGTCATGGCGGGCACCTCGTGGCCAAAAATGTGCTAGATGTGCGCTAGGCGTCCATCTTTTCATTTTGCCACTAACCGACTGTTTTTGCTATATTTTTATCTTAAGATGTTGATATCAATATACTTTTGAGTCCGCCGCGTCTGCCAATTCCGCCACACCCGCGTGCCGACCGGCGTCGAGGTGGCCAGGGATCGGCTTGGACGAGCCTGTAAGCCGGTCGCAACGGGATTTTCCGGATGCGACTCGCCATCGACGGCCGAGGAAATCCTCGACGCCTCGCGACGCGGGTTCGCCGCGGCCGGCCCGCGCGTCCGATCCCGTCGCAGCACGGTCGGCCTTTGTCGCGGCTCCGGCGTGGCCGGGCGCGCGCGCTGTCAAATATGGTTCCTGTCTCGTTAGCCAAGGATCGACAGATGACCCACAGGATTTGCAGCCGGAAGGGCCGTTCGCCCGCCCTCTCGTTGCTGGGCGCGCTGGCATTGCCGCTGGTAGCCGCGATGCCCGCCCAGGCCGAAGTCCGGGTGCTCGATTTCGAGGACAGGGTCGGCGACGATGTGAAGCTGGCGGACGGTTATGGCGGCGTGAACTGGAACAATGCCTTCCGCACCTACGATCAGGCGGAAGCGCCGTTCACCGCCCATTCCGGAACCACCGCCGCCTATTTCAACTATACCGACGGCGGCATGACGGCGGGCCGCTATTATACGCGCTCGATCACCTTCGACAGCGACGTCCTCTTTCTCGGCGCGTGGTTCGCCGGCGAAGCGACCCAGCCGTTGCCGATGCAGTTCCAGTTCTACAACGACGGCCAGTTGCTCGGCAGCAGCGCCCTCCTGTACATCAACGAAATCCCCCAGTTCCTGAAGGGCTTCGGCGCTCCCGTCGACGAGGTTCGCCTGTCCGGTTCCGCCGGGCGCTTCGTCATGGACGATTTCACGTTCGACACCGCTCCTCTCGCCGGCGCCGTGCCGGAGCCGGCAAGCTGGGCGATGATGATCCTGGGCTTCGGCGCGGTCGGCGGGATGATCCGGGCACGCGCCCGCCGGACGCGCCTGTCGCGCCAGCTCCACGGAGGTCTCCCGTCACGCCGTTGAAGAAGGCGTCCTTGCTCTCCATAGACGGGGATCGACAGGCCGCCGGGGAACGGGTGACGAAACCCGCCCGTTCCGACGATGCCGGACCTGCGCGAGGAGAGATGTCATGAATGACTATATGTCGTCGGCCCTGGAGGCGACGCGCTTCATCCGGTCGCAGAAGATCGACGGCGCGGCCTTGTGGCGATGGCATGACGCGCCGGATGCCGGCCCGGATTACGATCTCTATCACGGGTCCAGCGGCGTCATCCTGCTGCTGCTGGAACTGCACGCGGCAGGGCGCGATCCGGACGCGCTGGCGGAAGCGGTTGCCGCCGGGGAGGAGGTCCAGGCCCATGTGCGGCGGCAGGACTGGCTTCCCGCCAGCGCGGCGCGCGGCTGGCCGGGATATGCCTTTGCCCTCAACGAACTGGCGCGCGCGAGCGGCCGGGACGATTTCCGGGCCACCGCCGCGACCTGCATCGACCGGCTGTGTCGACAGGCCGCGAAGCTCGGCGCCGGCATCGGCTGGGTCGAGCCGATGCCATATTCCGACATCACCGGCATGACGGGCGAGCGGGAAATCTACGACAAGTCCGTCGGCGCGGCCGGGGCGGGGCTGGCCCTGCTCTATGCTCACGAACAGGGCCTGCACCCCGAAGCCCTCGACCATGCGATCGCGGCGGGCGAGCGGCTGCTGGAGGTCGCCGAAACCGATCCGGACGGCCTGCGTTGGCGGATGATGAGCGACATGCCGTTCGCCTTCACCACGCCCAACTTCTCGCATGGCGGCGCGGGCGTCGGCTATTTCCTGCTGCAACTCTACCGGGCCACCAGCGAGCCGCGCTATCTGGAGGCAGCCCGCGAGGCCGCGCGCTACACCATGAGCCGGGCCACGCCCGCCGGCGCGCATGGTCGACTGGTCTGCCACATGGAGGAGGCGCGCAAGCCCGTTTTCTATCTCGGCGTCTGCCACGGTCCGGCCGGCACCGGCCGGCTGCTGCTCGAACTACATGCGATCACCGGCGAGGCCGAATGGCTCGATGCCGCGCGCTCCCTGATCGAGGGACTGTTGTCCACCGGCGCGCCCGAGGCCCGGTCCAGGGGGCTGTGGAACAATCATGGCCAGTGTTGCGGCGATGCGGGGATCGGCGACTTCGCGCTGCTGATGGCGCAACGCACGGGCGACGCCAAATATCGGAAACTCGCCGAGCGCTGCGCCGATGTGATCCTGGCGCATTCGGAACGGAGCGGCGACGGCCTGCGCTGGCGCGACGCCGAGCATCGCGACCGGCCGGAGTTCGTGCAGGCGCAGACCGGCTATATGCAGGGCGCGGCTGGCATCGCCAGCTTCCTGATCCATCTGGCGACGACGCGGGAAGGCGCGCCGGTCCAGATCGCCCTGCCGGACTGGTCGCGACTGCCGGGATAGCCGGCTCAGGCGATGGAGGCGCCGGGACCATATGTCGGGGTGGCGGGATGGAGCATTCCCGCCGCGCTGGCCGAACGGTTCGAAGCGGAAGGCAGCCATCTCGAACGCTACGCAACGCACTTCAACGCGGTGGAGATCAACAGCAGCTTCTATCGCCCGCACCGGCGCTCCACATATGAGCGCTGGGCGGCGAGCGTGCCCGGGGGGTTTCGCTTCGCCGTCAAGCTGCCGAAGTCCATCACGCATGAACGCCGGCTGCGCGATTGCGGCGACCTGCTCGAACGCTTCGCCGGCGAGGTATGCGGGCTTGGCGTGAAGCGCGGGCCTGTCCTGGTGCAGCTGCCTCCCGGCCTCGCGTTCGAACCCGCCGTGGCGCGGGCGTTCGTCGTCGACATGCGTCAGGCGCTCGGCGGCGGCGCGATCGTCTGGGAGCCGCGACATGCGAGCTGGTTCGGGGAACAGGCCGGTGAGCTTCTCGCCCGGGAACATATCGCACGCGTCGCGGCCGATCCGGCCGTGGCGCCGGCTGGCGGGGAACCGGGCGGGTGGCGCGGACTTGGCTATTTTCGCCTGCACGGCGCGCCGCGCGTCTATTGGTCCGGTTATTCCGCCGATGCGATCCGCCGATATGCCGCCCATGTCCGCGCCGCCGTGGGGGCCGGCAAGGAAACATGGGTGATTTTCGACAACACCGCGGCCGGCCACGCACCCGCCAACGCGCTGGACCTTATCCGGAAGCTGGCTTGAGCGGCACCATGGGAAGCCCTGCAGCAGCGCCATATGTCGGCTGGCCATTGATTGGCCACCATTCGTCCGATTGACTGCCCACGCGGCTCCGCTGGCCGGACAGGTTGGTCCGGCCGGACGTTGGAACAGGCATGGAAGGAGAACTTGCCATGACCGACAATATGGTAGCAACCGACGAAACCGCGCGCCTCATCGCCTCCAACAAGGTCGAGGGCACCGCCGTCTACAACCGCAATCAGGAAAAGCTCGGCTCGATCTACAATTTCATGGTCGACAAGGAGAGCGGTCAGGTCGAATATGCCGTCCTCACCTTCGGCGGGCT
>JAYRJH010000292.1:0-4095 GCA_041906415.1 Sphingomonas sp.
GGCGCGCAGCACGGGTGCGAACGCATCCGGCTGCGCCCAGTCGGAGATGCGCACCGGCTGGCCGTCCATATGCGCGTAGAAAAGGATCGTCCGCGCGCCGGGCTTCGCCTCGCCCGCCTCGGCGAACAGCATGGGCGTGTCGCCGTCGGGCAGGGTGCGCACCGTCCAGCCGTGGCGCTGGAGCAATGTCGCCAACCATGCGCCGGCGTGGCGGATTTCAGCCGGATCGCGCGTGGTGACGTTGGGGATGCGCGCGAACTCCACCAGATCGCGCAGGGCCGCGCGCGTCTGCGGCGTGGGCGCGACTTCAGCCGACGCGGCGGTTGCGGCGAGCAGGCCCGCGACGCATGTTGCGACGCGCCAGCTCATGCCAGCAGGTCACGCAGGTCGGACAAGGCCGCGACGAACGTCTCCGCATCGCCCTCATGGTTATAGGCGTGGAAGCCCGCCCGCACATGGCCGTCTCGGCTGGAGGTAACGATGCTCCGCTCCATCAGCGCGCGCACCAGCGCCGCCTCGTCGCGCGAGGGGATGCTGATAAGTGGCCCGCGATGCGCGTCATCGCGCGGGTTGGAGAAAGCGATGCCGGCGGCGTCGAGCCTGTCCATCGCATGGCGGGTGACATGCCGCACCTGCGCTTCGATCGCTTCCAGCCCGACACGCACGATCTCCTCGATCCCGGCCCGCGCGGGCGCGAGGCTGGGGACCGGCGGCGTGCCGGCCTCGAAGCGGCGCGCGCTGGCGCTCGGCCGGTTCCCGAAGATGTCCATCGCGCCGATATCGTCCTGCGCGAACCAGCCCGAGGTGCGCGGCTGGAGCCGCTCGATCCATTCGCGCGCGACGTAAAGGAAGCCGATCCCGCTGGTGCCGAGCAGATATTTCAGCATCCCGCCCACCGCGATATCGACGCCGAGCGCGCGCGGATGGATCACCGCCGTGCCGACGATCTGATAGGTGTCGAGCAGCACCAGCGCGCCGCGCGCATGGGCAATGTCGGCGATGGCGCGGATATCGTCGTCGGAAAGCCGCGCGCCATGGCGGTAGCAGACCTGCGACAGCGCGACGATCGCGGTGCGTTCGTCGATCAGCCGCTCGAACGCCTCGACCGGGATCGGCTCAGGGCCGCGTTCCGGCACATGGACGACGCGCGCGCCTGCCGCCTCCTGTGCATGCCATATCTGCGCGCCGGTCGGGAAATCGGCGTTGGAGACGAGGATCGTGTCGCGTCCGTCGTCGAACCTGAGCGCGCTCGCGACGGCGTTCAGCCCTGCGGAGGCCGAGCCGGTGATCGCGATCTCATCGGCGTCCACCGCGAGCAGCGCCGCGACCGCGCCGCGCACCGCCTCCAGCTCCCCCACCCAGCCGTCCCAGTCCGCGCCGACCGCGCGGCGGCGATCGAGATATGTCTGGAAAGCCGCATCCACGCTGTCTGCCAGCAGGCCATAGGAGCCGCTGTTGAGATAGACGAGATGGCCCAGCGACGGGAAGCGGGCGCGGAAAGCGGCGATATCGAAGGATTGGGGCATACGGGCAGGCTCCGGTTGCGCTGCGGCACGAGGGCCGCGCGTCAGTGGGACAGAAGGTCGATCATCAACGCCACGATGGCGATCGGCGCGAAGACGCCGGTCAGCACGTGCCAGATGCGATGCGCCATGGGCGACAGGTCGGTCTGCTTGGGCGTGAGGCTGCGGCGCAATGCCCAGCCGCAGAACAGCGCGATCAGCAGCGCGTTGATCGGCAGCAGCAGCTCGGCGATGCCGAAATCGAGCAGGTCGAACATCGTCTTGCCGTGGAAGATCGGGATCATCCCCAGCGGATGCACCGATTTCAGCAGGTTGAACGACAGCGAGGAGGGGACGCCGACGAGGCACACCGCCGCCGCCGTGACGAAGGCGATCGGCGCGCGGCGCTTGCCGGTCGCCTCGATCAGCCACGCCACCACCGGCTCCAGCATGCCGACGCAGGTGGTGAACGCGCCGAGCGCGATCAGGCCGAAGAAGAAGATGCTGATGATCCGCCCGCCCGGCATCGAGCCGAAGGCGATCGGCAGCGTCACGAACACCAGATTCGGCCCCTCCGACGGCTTGAGCCCGCTCGCCAGCACGATCGGGAAGATCGCAAACCCCGCCATCAGCGCGACCACGATCACCGAGACCGACACGATTCCCGCCGAGCTAGGTATCGACACGCCCCTGGGCAGATAGGCGCTGTAGGTCATCAGCACGCCCGCGCCGATCGCGGTGGAGAACAAAGCCTGGCCGAGCGCGGTGAGCACGCTGGCGCCGGTCAGCATCGAAAAGTCCGGCCTGAGCAGGAAATCCACCGCCGGCCCCAGCCCGATCTGCATCGCGTTATAGAGGACGAGGCCGATCAGGATCACCGAGAGGACGATCATCTTGACGCGGGAGATCATCTCGATCCCCTTCTGCACGCCGAGCGCGACCACCACCGCCACCGCGAGGATGAAGCCGGACTGGAACAGCACCTGCCTGAGCGGGCTGCCGATCAGCCGCTCGAACAGGCCCTTGGCCGCGCCGGCATCCATCCCGGCGAAGCCCTGCGCCACCGCCTCGCGCGCATAATCCACGCCCCAGCCGGCGACGACGCTGTAATAGCTCATCCCGAAGAATGGGATCGCGAGGCTGAACCAGCCGACCGCCATCCATCCGCGGCTGGTGCCCTCGGCGGCGATCAGGCGGCGCACGCTCGCCACCACGCTGCCGTGCCCGCGCCGCCCCATCGCCATCTCCGCCACCATCAGCGGGATGCACAGCAGCAGCACGAACAGGATGTAGAGCAGCACGAACGCCCCGCCCCCGTTCGCCCCCGCGACATAGGGGAAGCGCCACAGGCTGCCGAGCCCGATCGCGGCGGCGGCCGTGGCGTAGAGAAAGCCGAGCCGCGATGTCCACACCTCGGCCGGCCGGTTTCCCTCGGGAGATTGGATCCGCCCGGCGACCTCTCCCGTCACAGGGCTTTCCATGAAATATTCATTTGAATACCATATTGCATATACCTGATCGGTTGCAACGACTTTCGTGGAGGGGAATATGCGGGCTATGGTGCGCCGATGAAGAAAGACCTCGACAGGCTTCCGGCCGAGGGCGCCGATCCCGATCCGGGCCAGGTCGGCACCGATTGGCTCGACTCCTATCTGCCCTATCTGCTGTATCGCGTCAGCGGCCTGATGAACGCGCGATTGCAGGGCCGGCTGAGCCAGATGAACATCCGGCTTTCCGAATGGCGGGTGCTGAGCGTGCTGCGCTCACGCGGGTTGCTCAATATAAGCGGCATCGTCCAGGACAGCCTGATGGAGCAGCCGACCGTCAGCCGGGTCGTCGCCAAGCTGGAGCAGCAGGGGCTGATCGCGCGCAAGCCCGCGTCGGACGATTCGCGCGTGGTGGAAGTGTGGCTGACCGAGCACGGAATCGACACCTTCAACGCGATCGCCCCGGCCGCGATCCGTCACCAGCGCGCCGCACTCGACAACCTCGATGCCAAGGAGTTCGAGAAATTGCGCAATCTGCTCGCCCGGATCGAACAGAGTCTGTTGCTCGACCAATGACGACGGCGGACA
This sequence comes from Sphingomonas sp., assembly GCA_041906415.1. Classification (GTDB taxonomy): domain Bacteria; phylum Pseudomonadota; class Alphaproteobacteria; order Sphingomonadales; family Sphingomonadaceae; genus Sphingomonas. The sequence goes on from JAYRJH010000292.1 coordinate 3,578, forward strand.
TTCCTGCGTCATCGGGTTGCCCGCCAGTCGCCGGCGTGCTGACCATGTTCTATTATCGCGATATGGAACGCGCCCTGGCCTGGTATGAATCGGTGATGGGCTGGCCGCACGCGATGACGCTGGAACATGCTGCGGTGCTGCGCATCAATGAGACCAGCCGGCTGGTGCTGGTCGGCCATGGACAGGGAAGCCAGCGTCCGTTGCCGGGTGACAATAAGGGGGCGTTGCTGTCGCTCGAGGTCGCCGATCTAGAGGATTGGCATGCGCGGCTGATCGCGCGGGGAGTCCTCGCTTCGGCCATCGTGACGGGCGCGGGCGGCCTGTCACGCGAGTTCAAGGTCAAGGATCCAGAGGATTATACGATCGAGTTCCTGCGCTGGCTGTAGACAGGCTGATCCCGCAGGTGCCTTGCCGCGTGGTTTTCCGCCGTGGGAAACGGTCTATCGATGGTTTTCGGATACGATGACGAGAAGCCGGGTGGGCTGAACCCGCCAAGGTCCCGGCCTTGCCGACCCGAG
>JAYRJH010000293.1:0-4067 GCA_041906415.1 Sphingomonas sp.
AGGTCCGCGCGTTCGTGGACGGCGGCGGCAGCTCCGGCCTTGTCGCGCTGGAATTGCGCGATACGGCGACGGGGGAGATTTCGCGGATCGATGTGGAGGGCGGCTTCGTCGCGATCGGCCATCATCCGGCGACCGAGCTGCTGCGCGGCCATCTGGAGCTGGACTCGGACGGCTATATCGCCGTTCAGCCCGGCTCCACGCGCACCAGCGTTCCGGGCGTGTTCGCCTGCGGTGATGTGATGGACAAGATCTATCGTCAGGCGGTGACGGCAGCTGGCACCGGCTGCATGGCCGCGCTGGACGCGGAGCGTTTCCTTGCCGAGACGGATTTCGAGAAAACGGCTGTAGCAGCCGAATAAGATTTGAATAATTTCAGGAGGGGGAACTTATGAAGACACGGATCGCGCTCGCCTTGTCGGCGGCGACCATGCTGCTGGCCACGCCGGCCCTCGCGGACGGGAAGAAGCCGGAGGGCAAGCCCGCCGCCGAGCGCAATGACGATGCGGATATCCCGCCGCCGGTCGTGTCGGTGACGCATCACAGCGGCACCTTCGGCGGGCAGAAGATCGCCTATCGCGCGATCGCCGGCGAAACCTATCTGAAGGACAAGGACGGCAAGCCGATCGCGGCGCTGACCTCCTACAGCTATATCAAGGAAGGGCCGGTCGATCCCAGCCGCCCGGTGACGTTCCTGTGGAACGGCGGCCCCGGCTCCGGCTCGTTGTGGCTCCAGATGGGCGCGTTCGGGCCGAAGCGGGTCGTGCTGCCCGATGCGAAGGACGACGGCGCGCCGCCCTATCGCATCATCGACAACAACGCCTCGCTGCTGGACGTGACCGATCTGGTCTTCATCGATCCGGTCGGCACCGGCTTCAGCCGCGCGCTCGGCAAGGCCGACCCTAAGCAATTCTGGGGAGTCACGGCGGATGCCAAGTCGATGGCGCGTTTCATCCGCCTGTGGCTTGATGCGAACGGCCGCTGGAACGCGCCCAAGTTCATCGGCGGCGAAAGCTATGGCACGACGCGCTCGGCGGCGGTGATCCACGAGCTTGAGGGAAGCTATACCGACGTGGCGGTGAACGGCATCATCCTGATCTCCTCGATCATGGATTTCAGCCAGGCGTCGGAAGCGCAGGGCAATGAGCTTGGCTATGTCACCAACCTGCCGTCCATGGCGGCGACGGCCTGGTATCATGACAAGGTGCCGGACAAGCCCGCCACGGTGGAGGAATTCGTCGCCGAGGCGCGCGCCTTCGCGATCGGGCCTTATGCGTCGGCGCTGCTCAAGGGGAACATGCTGAGCGCGGAGGAGCGCGCGCGGATCCTGCCGCAGCTTTCGCGCTTCACCGGCGTGTCGCAGACCTTCCTGCAAAACGCGGACCTGCGCCTTTCGCCGGGGCGCTTCTACAAGGAGCTGCTGCGCGACCGCGGGCTGACGATCGGCCGCCTCGACACGCGATACACCGGCAAGGATTACGACAATGCGGGCGAGGAGCCGGACAACGACCCCAGCTTCTACGGCATCGACGGCTCCTACACCGCCGCGATGAACTGGTGGGCGCGCGAGGAGCTGAAATATTCGCCCGAGCAGGTCTATTCCTCGATCGGCGGCGTGCGCGACTGGGACTGGAACATCTCCGGCTCGCGCGGCGAGCAATATGTCAACGTCGCGCCCTATATCGGCCGGGCGCTACGCGAGAACAGCGGGCTGCGCGTGTTCGCGGGGCAGGGCTATTATGATTTTGCCACGCCCTTCTTCGGCGCCGAATATTCCTTCAGCCGCACCGGCTTTCCCACGGATGGCCGGATCGAGTGGCATTATTATCATGCCGGCCATATGATGTATGTGCGGGACGAGGATTTGCAGAAGCTTTCCAACGATATCCGGTCGTTCATTCGCAAGCGTTGACAAGGTCGCGGATCGCCGCCGCAAGCGCGGCGGCGTCCGCCGGCCGTGCGAAGGAATGGGAATCGGAAGGGATCGTGATCGTTCGCGCGGCGATCCCTTTTTCTTTCGCCGCGTCCGCATAAGCGATGGCGGTGGCGTCCCCTTCCGCGAGGATCACGCTGGCGTCAACGCCCCAATCGGCGATGGCGGACAGCGCCTGCGCGGTGAAAGTGGCGCTCGAAGATTTTCGAGATATATGTGCCAAACCACGGAAAAACTTGCTGATCGATATGCCGCCCGTGAGCAATCTTCGCCATGTCGCGGGATCGCGGAGGCGGGCGGCGTAATGCGCGCGGATCGCCGGGGCGGGGGGCAGGTCGCCCTCCGGCTCGACCACCCATGGGTTGGCCAGCAATATCCGCGCGATGGCCGCCTCCCGGCCGTGCAGCGCGAGCAGGGTGGCCGCGTCGCAATTGCCGAAGCCGACCAGCCGCGTGACATGCGGCGCTTCCGCGCGGAAAGCCCGCGCCGCGGCGACCAGATCGTCCCGACCTGAGCGGAAGCCGCGATTCACGCCGTCCGAATCGCCTGTGCCGCGCCGGTCGTAACGAAAGACGGGCGTGCCCTCGGCCGCCAGCCGCGCGGCGAGCATCGCCATGCCGCGATGCGCGCCCGCGCGAATCTCGTTGCCGCCGGAGACGATGAGCAGCCCGGTCGCCCCCGCGGCCTCGTCGAGCGAGCCGATCAGTTGCTCGCCGGCGCAGGCGAACGCGATCAGCCGACGCATGAGGCGATCCATTCGGTCAAAGCCTCTTGCAGCGCCTCGTCCGTGCGCGGCTCGCTCGCGCGCCAGAGGGGGGCGCCGGGGAGACGCAATTGCGCCGGGCGCGGATCGCCCTCCAGCCGGGCGATGCGCGCATCCTCGCGCGGGACGGCGGCGGCCAGCTCCTCCAGCAGCATGGGCGAGAGCAGGTTCCCCGCATGATCCTCGCCGCCGCCCAGCTGGCGCACCCGCTCCAGCTCGCGGCATTGCTCTGCGCCGGAAAGGGGGGAGAGATGGAAGCGATCCGCCACCGCCGCCTCGCCGTCGATCAGCGCGCCGCCGCGCCAGCCCAGCGCGAATACCGGGCCGCCGAGCGTCTCCGCGACGGCCGTAAAGGCCGCGCGCCAATCGGCCAATGCGGCGTCGCGCGTCTCCACCAGGCTTTCGCCGGCGCCGGGCAGATCGGGAAGCGCGCCGCCGATCCCGCGCGCGCCGAGACGGCGCAACACGTCCACCATCGCGGCGCGGGTGCGGTTGGCTTCCTCGAACAGCGGCAAGGCGGCGACCACCACCGGCCCCCGTTCCGGGCCGAAACGCAGCATGGCCTCGCGCCCGCCGCGCCAGTCATAGGAAAGGATGCGGGGGCCGCTCAGGCCCGGACCTTGCCCGCCGCGAAGCGGGCCAGCGCGCCGAAGGTCTCCAGCATGTCGCCATCCACGTCATCGTCGTCGATCGTGATGCCGAGCCGGTCCTCAAGCTCGGTGAGAACGCCCGCCACCGCCATCGAATCCAGCTCGGGCAGCGCGCCGAACAACGGGGTTTCCGCGTCGAAGGCCGCCACCTGCGTTTCGGACAGCCCAAGCGCATCGCGCAGCACCGCGCGCACCGTCTGCTCGATATCGTCCATATATGCCATCGCATCGCGCGTTAGGACGGGGGGATGAAATCCGCAACGTCTTCGGCCATGGAAAGCTCATGGTGGAACTCGATCCCGTCCCGAAACCGATCGATCATGTCCTGTGCGGGGCTGACGACGCGCCCGCGCTGATCGAGCGCGGTGCGACGCTCTCCTATCGCGAGGTGGAGCAAAAGGTGGCGCGGCTGGCGGGCTGGCTGGCCGGATTCGGATTCGCGCCCGGCGACCGCGTGGCGAGCTGGCTGCCCAAGACGCGCGAGGCATGCCTGATGCCGCTCGCCGCGCCGCGCGCCGGGCTGGTGCACGTGCCGGTCAACCCCCTGCTCAAGCGCGCGCAGGTGGCGCACATCCTCTCCGACAGCGGCGCGCGGCTGTTGCTGACGCAGGCACCGCGCGCGGCGACGCTGGAGCCGGGCGATGTGCCCGCCGACGCGCGGCTGGAGGTGGGAGCGGGCGAGGGCGATGCGCTGCCGCGATCGGATGCCGATGCGACGGCGCTG
>JAYRJH010000294.1:0-4066 GCA_041906415.1 Sphingomonas sp.
AACGAACTCCGCGCATGGTTCGCCGCGCGATCCCCGCGCGAGCAGCGGCTGATCCTCGTGATGCTCGCATTGCTGGCGGTGACGATCCTGTGGGCCGGCGTGGTTCGCCCGGTTCGCGCCGGCCTCGCCTCCGCCCAGGCGCGCTATGACGATGCGGTGATGCGGCTCGGCCGGACGCAGGCGCGGGCGAGGGCCGTGCACGCGATTATCGGCGGCCATCCCAACCAGCCCGGCGCGCCATTGCCCGATGCCGTGCGGGAGCGCGCGGACGCGGCGGGCTTCACGCTCGCCAGCCTCGATCCCGATGGCGATCGCGTGCGCATCGCCATCCCCAGCGCTAGGGCGCCGGTGCTGCTCGGCTGGATCGCGGGGCTGGAGGCGGATGGCGTGCTGGTCGACGCGGCGACAGTGGACGCCAATGGCGACGGCACCGTCTCCGCCCGGATGACGCTCAGGGCGCGGAGGCCGTGAGGGCGCGGGGCGGTCTGTTCGTCGCGATGCTGGCGGCGGCGCTGGTCCTGTTCCTGCCGATGCGGATGGCGCTGGGCTGGTTCGGGCTGGCGGAAGCGGGGATGACCGCGCGCGCGGTGCGCGGCAGCCTGTGGTCCGGCGCGCTGGACGACGCGCGTTTCGGCGATATCGCGCTGGGCGATCTTTCGGCGCGCGTCCTGCCGTTGCCGCTGCTGATCGGCCATGCGCGAATCGCGCTGGCGGGCGCGAACGTGACGGGCGCCGTGGACGTGACCCGCCGCAAGCTCGGCCTGCGTGACGTCACCGCCAGCTTGCCGGTCGGCAACGCCTTCGCGCCGGTGCCGGTGACTCGGCTCGATCTCGACGCGGTGAGCGTGCGTTTCGCGGGCGACGCCTGCGATTCCGCCGAGGGGCGCGTGCGCGCCGTGCTGGCCGGCAATATCGCGGATCAGGCGCTCCCCGCCACGATGAGCGGCGTGCCGCGCTGCGATGCGGGCGCGCTGCTGCTGCCGCTCACCAGCCCGGCGGGCGAAGGCTCCACGATCCGCATCTGGCGCGACGGACGCTACCGCGCGGACCTCGTGCTCAACCCGTCCGATCCCGCCCAGACCGCGCGTTTGCAGGCGTTCGGCTTCGTGCGGACGCAGCAAGGCTGGCAATTGGCGATCGAGGGGCGTTTCTGATAGCTTGACCGCCATGCCGCCCCCCGCTAGGGGCGCGCTTCCCGTGTGGCGATCGTAGCTCAGTTGGTTAGAGCATCGGTTTGTGGTACCGAGGGTCGCGGGTTCAAGTCCCGTCGATCGCCCCATTTTCTCCCCTGCATCCTTACCTTCTCGCGAACGGGCTGGCATTTGGCCGCCCATAATATTATTGCGCCTTTTGGTGTTTTTCTTGCGCGCGAGGTAACCGCGATGACGACCGATTGGGGCTTTCCCGATTTCGATGCCCATGAGGGCGTTCACCTGTTCACCGATCAGGCAGCCGGCCTCCGTGCGGTGATCGCGGTCCACTCCTCCGTGCTCGGCCCGGCAATGGGGGGCGTGCGTTTCTGGCATTATGCGTCGAGCGACGGGGCGATCACCGATGCGCTGCGCCTGTCGCGCGGCATGAGCTACAAGAACGCCATGGCCGGCCTTGCGCTGGGCGGCGGCAAGGGCGTGGTGCTCGCGCCAGCGCCCGGGGCGACGATCGGCGACGATCAGTTGAAGGCGTTCGGCCGCGTCGTCGAGTCGCTCGGCGGGCGCTACGTCACGGCGGAGGACGTCGGCATGTCCGAAGCGCGGATGAAGGTGATCGCGGGCGAGACGCGCTACGTTTCCGGCCTGCCGGTGGAAAGCGGCGCCGCGGGCGGCGATCCGGGGCCGTTCACCGCGCTCGGCGTCTATCTTGGAGTCAAGGCGGCGGCGAAGCGCGGGCTGGGCGCGACCGACATGAAGGACGTGCGAATCGCGGTGCAGGGCGTCGGCTCGGTCGGCGGCGGCGTCGCGCGGTTGCTGGCGAAGGACGGCGCGGCGCTGACTCTCGCCGATGTGGACGCGGCGCGCGCGGAGGCGCTGGCGGCGGAGATCGGCGCGTCGGTGGTTTCGGCTTCGGAGGTGCTTGGGCTGGACGTCGATCTGGTCAGCCCCAATGCCTTGGGCGCGATCCTCGACGAGCGCACGATCGCGGGGCTGAAGGCGAAGGTGGTCGCTGGCGGCGCGAACAACCAGCTCGCCACGCGCGAGGACGGGCGGCGCATCCACGAGCGCGGCATCCTCTACACGCCGGATTACGTCATCAATGCGGGCGGGATCATCAACGTCGGCCTCGAATATCTCGGGCAGGGCGACGAGGCGGAAGTCCGCGCGCGCATCGCCCGCATCCCGGAGCGGCTGGAGCAGGTGTGGGACGAAAGCGCCGCCTCCGGCGATCCGGCGTCCGAGGTGGCGGACCGGATCGCGCAGCGCCTGATCGGGCGGGGGTGACGCGCGGCTGATCTTGCCATATTGGCGCTTCACCGTGCCAGCCCTTCACGCCTTCGCCAATCCCGCCCGCTTCCTGAAGCTCGCGCGGCCGCTCACGCCGATCGCGGTGTGGCTCGGCGTGGCGCTGATCGCGATCGGCTGCTGGGCCGGGCTGACGCAGACGCCGCCGGACTATCTCCAGGGCGAGACGGTGCGCATCCTCTACATCCACGTGCCCGCCGCATGGCTGGGCATGGGCGGGTGGAGCGGGATCGCGATCTCCAGCATCGCCTTTCTGGTGTGGCGGCATCCGCTGGCCGACGTGGCGGCGCGGGCGATCGCGGTGCCGGGCGCGGCCTTCGCGCTGATCTGCCTCGTCACGGGTGCGATCTGGGGGCGGCCGACCTGGGGCACCTATTGGCAATGGGACGGGCGGCTGACCTCCATGCTGCTGCTGTTCTTCGTCTATCTCGGCTATATCGCACTGGCCCGCGCCGATCGTGAGCGCGGCGGGGACGGGCGCATCCCGGCGCTGTTCGGCATCGCGGGCACGGTGCTGTTGCCGATCATCCGCTATTCGGTGGTCTGGTGGAACACGCTGCATCAGGGGCCGAGCATCGGCCTGACGCGATCGACCATCGATTCCTCGATCCTGTGGCCGCTGCCGATCATGGGCGCGGGGTTCGCGCTGCTGTTCGCTGGCATCGTCCTGATGCGGATGCGAATGATTCTGGCTCAGGCGAAGGCCGAAGCGCGGATGCGGCGAAAGGCGGCGGCATGAATCCCTGGCCGTTCGTGATCGCGGCTTATGCCATCACGCTGGCGGGCGCGGCGGCGGTCGCGCTGTGGAGTTGGCGCGCGATGCGGAAAGCGGAGAAATGAAGGCCAAGCACCAACGGCTCACGCTGGCGCTGCTGGCGCTGGCCGCGATCGTCGGGGCGGCGCTTCTGGCCTTGTCCGCGCTCAAGGATCAGGCGGCGTTCTTCTATGCCCCTTCGGACGTTACGCTCGCCACGCTGCCGCTGGGCAAGCCGGTGCGGCTGGGCGGGATGGTGGAGAAAGGCTCGATCAAGCGCGCCGCCGACGGCGTCACGATCCGCTTCCGCGTAACCGACGGCCGCGCGACCACGCCCGTCTCCTTCACCGGCATCGCGCCCGATCTGTTCAAGGAGGATTCGGGCGTGGTGGCGGAAGGCCAGTTCCAGCCCGACGGTTCGTTCGTGGCGACCAACCTGCTCGCCAAGCATGACGAGAAATACATGCCGCCGGAGGTGGCGGGTAAGATGCACGAGACGAAGTCGCTGAAACAATGACGGGCTATATCGTCCTCGCGCTGTTCGGGCTGATGGCGTTCCTGGCGCTTGCGGTGTTCCGCTTGCCGCGCGCCTTGTGGATGTTCGCGGGCGCGGCGCTGTTCCTCGGCGCGGCTGGTTATGCCTGGCAAGGCTCGCCGGGCCTGCCGGCGCAGCCCGCCACGCCCTCCACCCGGCCGATCGCGGTGGAGCCGTCGATGATCGCCCTGCGCGACCGGATGATGGGCGGCGGCTTCACTGCCGAATCCGCCTATCTCACCGCGTCGGATGCGATGCTGCGCACCGGCGACACGGCGTCGGCGGCGAAGGTGGTGCTGGGCGGCTTGCGGGGCAATTCGC
>JAYRJH010000295.1:0-4040 GCA_041906415.1 Sphingomonas sp.
GGATTGCTGGAGGGCTATCGCGCGGCCTGCCATTGGGGCCAGCGCCACATGCTCCCGCTGTTCGGCGCCACGCCGGTGGCCGAGCGCGTGGTGATCGATCGCAACCGCGTCACCGGCGGCGGGGTGACGGCGGGGATCGATTTCGCGCTCAGGCTGATGGCGCTGATCCGGGGAGAGAAGCATGCGCGCCTCGTGCAGCTCAGCCTGGAATATGATCCCGCGCCACCGTTCGATTCCGGCTCGCCGGAGCAGGCGGACGTCGCGCTGGTGGAAGCCTATGAACGGCGGGTGGCGACGCTCGCGCCCGGCCGCGACGATGAATTGCGCCGGCTGGCGGCGCGGCGGGGCTATTCCTGAGAGCGCCTCCTCAGCCCGCGCAGGCGGTGCCACAGATAGAAGCCGCCCGCCGCGACGATCACCAGCCCGATCGCCAGATCCGCCTGATGGAAGAACGCCTTCAACCGCGGATCGCTGTTCCATGCGTTGCCCAGCTTCATGCCCACCCATGCGAGCAGGAAGCAGAACGGCCATGATCCGATGAAGGTATAGAGATGGAAGGGGATCAGCTTCATCCGCGCCACGCCCGCCGGAAAGGCGATGAAGGTGCGGATGATCGGCAGCATCCGCCCGATCAGGATCGCTATCGGCCCCCAGCGGTTGAAGAAACGATCGGCCATGTCCAGTTCACCCGGCCCGATCAGCACATAGCGGCCCCAGCGCTCCGCGAGCGGTCGCCCGCCGCGCTTGCCGATCTCATAGGCGACGATCGAGCCGAGATTGCAGCCGATCGCGCCCGCCGTGGCCGCCAGCACCAGGTTGAACCGGCCCGTGGAAACCAGATAGCCCGCGAAGGGCATGATGATTTCCGACGGCAGCGGAATGCAGGCGCTCTCGATTGCCATCAGGAGCGCGATGCCCCAATACCCTCCTGCGGAAATGACGGTGACGGCGAATGTGGCGAGTGCGGCCAGCAGCTTTTCGATCATGGCGATGCTGCATGGGCGAAGGGTGCATCAGGGTCAATCGCGGAAGACCGTTCATCGTCGATCAACCGGGACTGGGTAGTGGACCGGAGCATGGGGAATGTTCGCAAGGCATTGAGCTGGTCGCTAGTCGCGCTCGCGGTGACGCTGGTGCCGATGTATGTCATTTCCCGAACCCCGGGGCTGGCGGTGCCGCTGCCCTATTGGATCTTCGCGGCCGTCACTTCGGGCGGGGTGTCTTTCCTGATGGTGCTGTTGCTGGTGGTTCAGAGCGACAGGCTGCGCATCGCCAATGAGGAATTGCGGGCCGTGCAGATGCAATTGCGTCACGCGGCGGAATCCGATCATCTGACCGCCGTGCTCAACCGCGCGGCCTTTTTGAGGCAGGTCCGGGCGCATCATGCGATCGGCGAAGGATGGATGCTGCTGCTCGACGTCGATCATTTCAAGACGATCAACGATCGCTTCGGGCATGAGGCCGGGGATGATGCGCTGCGGCATGTCGCGTGCGTGTTGCGGGATTCCCTGCGCGCGGGCGATCTTGTCGGGCGGCTGGGCGGGGAGGAGTTCGGCATCTACCTTCCCGGTGCGGACCGCGACCGCGCCGTGCAGATCGCCGATCGCGTGCGCCGCAATGTCGAGACTTCCCCGATGCTGGCGGCGGCCGGGTTCGCGCTGACCGTGAGCATCGGGCTGGCCGGGATGGCGCGCGGGGACGAGATCGAGGAGGGCCTGCGCCGCGCGGATTTCGCCATGTATGACGCGAAGAATAGTGGAAGGAACCGGATCAGCCTGAACGATGCGGCGCTTGCGCCTCATTCGGCGGCGAGCAACGTCTCCGCCGCCTGAAGATCCACCGAAACCAGCCGGCTCACCCCGCGCTCGATCATCGTCACGCCGAACAGCCGGTGCATCCGGCTCATCGTAACGGCATTATGGGTGACGATCAGATAACGTGTCCGCGTTTCCTGCGTCATGCGATCGAGCAGGTGGCAGAAGCGCTCGATATTGGCGTCGTCCAGCGGTGCGTCGACTTCGTCCAGCACGCAGATCGGGGCGGGGTTGGTGAGGAACAGGCCGAAGATCAGCGCCACCGCCGTCAGCGCCTGCTCCCCGCCCGAAAGAAGGGTCAGCGACTGGAGCCGCTTGCCCGGCGGCTGCGCCATGATCTCCAGCCCGGCTTCCAGCGGATCATCCGAATCGACAAGCTCCAGATGCGCTTGCCCGCCGTTGAACAGGGTGGTGAACAGCCGCTTGAAATGGCCGTTCACCGCCTCGAACGCGGCGAGCAGCCTTTGCCGCCCTTCGCGGTTCAGCGTGCCGATCGATCCGCGTAGCTGATTGACGGCCAGCCCCAGTTCCTCGCGCTCGATCGCATTGCCGGATGCGCCGGCCTCAAGCTCCGCCAGCTCCTGCTCCGCGACCAGATTGACCGGTCCGATCCGCTCGCGATCGAGCGAGAGTTTCTCGTGCGCGGCCGATTCCTCCTGCGGGGAGAGGATCGAGGCGCTGTCGAACCCGGCCTTGTTGGGGAGCACGGGGGCGGGACATTCGAAGCGTTCGCCGGAAAGCCGCCCCAGCTCCACGCGGCGCAATTCCTGATTCTCCGCCCGCGCCGACGCGCCGGCGCGCGCTTCCCGCGCGGCGGCGAGCGTTTCGCCCGCAAGGCGCGCCGCCTCCTCGCAACGGCGCAACGCCGCTTCCGCCTCGCGTTCGGCGGCGGCGAGCGTATCGGCCGAGGCTCTGGCGTTTTCGTGCTCGACCGACAATTTGGCGATCTCCTCGCCCAGAGCGGTGGGGCGGGAAGCAAGGGCTTCCTGATCGCGCGTGATCTCGCCCTCGCGCTTCGCCATGTCGGCGATGCGGCGGGCGGCGTCCCCGGCGCGGTTCTTCCAGCTTTTCGCCTCCGCCTGCGTGGCGGCGAGGCGTTCGCGCGCAGCTGCGCCCATTCGCTCGCGGTCGGCGCGGTCGGCGCGAGCCTGCGCGACATTGGCGCGGCGCGCCTCCGCCTCCTGCTGGAGGGTGGAGACTTCGCCGGCGGTGGCGCTGGTATCCGGAAGGGCGGCGATCGCCGCCTCCGCCTGCGTCACTTCCGCCTGGACGGAATCGTGTTCGGCGGCGGTTTGCCCGGCGCGGGCGGAAAGATCGGCGCGCTGGCCGGAGAGGCGCTCGATCTGCGTGACGGCACGGTCGATCCGCTGCTGGGCTTCTCGCGCGGCGTCTTCGGCGCGGGAGAGCGCGGCGCGCGCATTGCCGGCGGTGGCGCGCGCGGCGGCGATGCGCGCCTCGATCGCCGCAAGCGCTTCCTCCGTGGCCTCGACGTTCGCGCGGGCGTCGGGCAGCGCTTCCCCGATCGCGGCGAGGCGGTTGAGCCGCTCCAGACGCTCCGCCGCGGCCGCGCCGCTGGACCGTGCAACGAATCCGTCCCAGCGGCGGAGATGACCGGCTTTCGTGACCAGCCTCTGTCCCGCGGCAAGCGGGCGGCCGTCGTCCTGCGTGACCGCGACGACCTGCGCGAGCCTGCGCGCGAGCTGCGGCGGGGCGGTTACATGGAGCGCCAGGGATTCCCCGCTCGAAAGGGCGGGATCGTCGGCCAGCGCCTCCGCGCCGGCCCAATGCGCCTCGGCGCTCGCATCCAGCCCGATTTCCAGATCGTCGCCCAATGCAGCCGCCAATGCGCGCTCATAACCCGGCGCGGCGCGGACATGATCGAGCAGGCGATCGCGGCCGGAGCGCTGCGTGGCGCGTTTCAGGGTCGCGGCTTCGCTCTCCAGCGCCGCCAGTTCCGCGCGGGCGGCCGCGCGCCGTCCCTGCGCTTCGTCACGGGCGGCAAGCGCGGCCTTCTCCTCCTGATCCGCGCGGGCGAGATCGGTGCGAGCCCGCTCCGCTTCGGTTCGCGCGGCGGCGAGCGTGCGTTCTCCTTCCGCCCGCGTTGCTTCCAGCGGCGCCGCATCGGGAAGGACGGCGAGCGCGTCGGCCGCGGCGCGGGCCTCTCGCGCGGCCCTGTCCGCCCGCGCCCGCGCGGCGGCGAGGGCTGCATGGGCGACGCGCGCTTCC
>JAYRJH010000296.1:0-4038 GCA_041906415.1 Sphingomonas sp.
GAGATAGATCTCGACCGCCGCCACCGCGCCGTCCAGATCGAACGCCCGCGCCGTGCGCGGATGGAGCATCCCGAACGCCGCCAGCACCGCCTTCGGCCCGAGCCGCAACGTGCCGGACTGGCCGGGATGCCAGGCATCGCCCGCCTCGCCGAACACCTGGAGATTCTCCACCGGTGCACCGGCGGCGGCGAGCAGCGCGAGCGCCTCCGCCTTGGCGTCAAACGCGTCGAACGCGGCGGCCTTGCCCTCGCGCCAGCCGCGCGGGCGGCGGTCGCCGGCCAGCACCAGCCCGAGCGTCGGCCGCTCCGCATCGGCAAGATAGCGCCGCCCGATCTCGAACAGCCGCACGCTCCCCGCCCCACGCTTCATGTTGCGCGCGGCGGCCGAGAGCAGCCCCGGCAACAGCGAGGGGCGCATCACCTTGAGGTCCTCGCTGATCGGATTGGCGAGCGTCCAGGCGCCGCCGCCGAACACCGCCGCTTCCTTCTCGCCGAGGAAGCTCCACGTCACCGCCTCGTCCAGCCCGCGCGCGGCGGCGGCACGGCGGACGCGGCGTTCGAGCTTCTGCTCCGGCGTGGCGGTCGGCCTGGCCACGCCGGGCGCGCGGTCGAGCGGGACGGCAGGCACATTGTCGATGCCCTCGATGCGGATCACTTCCTCGACCAGATCGGCCGGGCCGTCGATATCACGCCGCCACGTCGGCGGCGTGACCTGCCAGTCCGCGGTCACGGTGAAACCAAGCGATTCGAGGATCGCGCGCTGCCGCTCCGGCGCGACGGCGAGGCCGCCGAGCGTCTCCGCCCGCGCCGGATCGTATGCGTAGCTGCGCGTGCCGAGCGGGGCCTCGCCCGCCCGCGTGATCGCGCTGGGCGTGCCGCCGCAATGCTCCACCACCAGCCGCGTCGCGATGGCGAGGCCGTCATCGAGGAACGCCGGGTCCACCCCGCGCTCGAACCGCTGGCGCGCGTCGCTGGTCAGCGCCAGCTTCTGGCCGGTGCGGGCGATATGGTCGGGATCGAAATACGCACATTCGATCAGCACGTCGGTCGTTGCGTCCGACACGCCCGAATCCTCGCCGCCCATGATGCCGCCGATGTCGTGGACGTGCCTGTCGTCCGCGATCACCGTCATCGTCGCGTCGAGCGTATAGGTCTTGCCGTTGAGCGCCAGCACCGTCTCGCCCTCGCGCGCCTTGCGGGCGACGAGCGCGCCGGAGAGCTTCGCGCGGTCATAGACGTGCAGCGGGCGGCCAAGATCGATCGAGACGAAATTGGTGATATCGACCAGCACCGAGATCGGCTTCTGCCCGATCGCATCGAGCTTCTGCCGCATCCATGCCGGCGACGCGCCGTTGGTCACGCCGGAGACGGCCTGCGCATAGAAAGCCGGGCAGCCCTCCGGATCGTCGGTCCGCACGTCCGGCGCGGGGCCGTCGCCCGGCACCGGCGCGATACGATCGGCGCGATAGACCTCCGCCAGCGGGCGCAACGTCCCCAGCCCCGCCGCCGCGAGATCGCGCGCGATGCCGCGCACGCCCATGCAATCCTGCCGGTTGGGCGTGATCGCCACGTCGATCACCGGATCGTCCAGCCCGGCATAAGCGGGATAGGGCGTGCCGACCGGCGCATCGGCGGGAAGCTCGATGATGCCGTCATGATCGTCGCCCAGCTCCAGCTCGCGGCTGGAGCACATCATGCCGTTCGATTCGACGCCGCGGATCGCCGCGACCTTCAGCACCATGCCGTTCGCCGGCACCGTCGCGCCCGGCATCCCGAACACGCCGACCAGCCCCGCGCGCGCGTTCGGCGCGCCGCACACGACCTGCAACGGGCCGTCGCCCGCATCGACCGACAGCACCTGGAGCTTGTCCGCCTGCGGGTGGCGCTCGGCGGTCAGCACCTTCGCGATGCGGAAGGCCGCCAGTTTCTCGCCCGGATTGTCGACGCCTTCGACCTCCAGCCCGATCCGCGTCAGCCCCGCGACGATATCGTCGAGCGAGGCTTCGGTTTCGAGATGCTCCCTGAGCCAGCCAAGGGTGAACTTCATGCGCCGACTCCCCCGCTCAAGGTCGGCACGTCGAGCGCCGAGAATCCGTAGTGTTTCAACCAGCGAATATCGCCGTCGAAGAAGGCGCGCAGGTCGTCCATGCCGTATTTCAGCATCGCCAGCCGATCGATGCCGCAGCCGAAGGCGAAGCCCTGCCACTCGTCCGGGTCCAGCCCGCACGCCGCGATCACCTTCGGGTGGACCATGCCGGAACCCAGCACCTCCATCCAGCCGCCACCGGAGCCGCCGATCACGCGCTTGCCCTTCTCCAGCGTATAGCCGACGTCCACCTCGGCCGAAGGCTCGGTGAACGGAAAATAGGAGGGGCGCAGGCGCAGCACGATATCGTCGCGCTCGAAGAACGCCTTCAGGAATGTCTCCAGCGTCCATTTGAGGTGGCCGAGCGTGATCCCCTTGTCGATCACCAGCCCCTCGACCTGATGGAACATCGGCGTGTGCGTCGCGTCGCTGTCGGAGCGATAGGTGCGGCCCGGCGCGATGATGCGGATCGGCGGCTTCTGGGCGAGCATCGTGCGGATCTGCACGGGCGAGGTGTGGGTGCGCAGCAGCATCTTGCGCTCGCCGTCCACCTGTTCCGGGAAGTAGAAAGTGTCGTGCATCGCGCGCGCCGGATGCGATTCCGGGATGTTGAGCGCGGTGAAATTATGCCAGTCATCCTCGATCTCAGGCCCCGTCGCCACCGCGAAGCCGAGGTCGGCGAAGATTTCCGCCAGCTCGTCCATCACCTGGCTGATCGGATGGATCGTCCCCGCCAGCGGCGCATCGACCGGCAGCGTCATATCCAGCCGCTCGCCCGCCAGCCGCGCGTCCAGCGCCGCCGCCTCCAGCGCCGCCTTGCGCGTGGCGATCGCGCCCGCCACCGCCTCGCGCAGGCCGTTGATGCGCGGCCCCTCAACCTGCCGCTCCTCCGACGACATGCCGCCGAGCGTCTTGAGCAGCGCGGTGACGCTGCCCTGCTTGCCCAGCGCCTCGACGCGGATCGCCTCGATCGCGTCCGGCGCTGTCGCCGCGTCGATCCGGGCGAGCAGATCGGTCTTCAATTGGTCGAGATCAGCCATGATCGTCCTGATGGTTGGGCGCTGGCAGGCCCGATAACGAAAAGGGCGCCGGTGGCCTAGACCACCGACGCCCCGTTTTCCTCAAGCGCAGGCCCGCCTCAGGCGGCCTGGGGCAGAGCCGCCTTCGCCTGCGCGACGATGGCGCTAAACGCCTCGCCCTCGTGCATCGCGATGTCGGCCAGCACCTTGCGGTCCAGCTCGATGCCGGCCAGCTTCAGGCCGTGCATGAACTGGCTGTAGGTCAGGCCCTCGGCGCGGACGCCGGCGTTGATGCGCTGGATCCACAGGCCGCGGAAGGTGCGCTTCTTCACCTTGCGGTCGCGATAGGCGTACTGGCCGGCCTTCTCGACCGCCTGCCGCGCGACGCGGATCGTGTTCTTGCGGCGGCCACGATAGCCCTTGGCCTGCTCCAGAATGTTCTTGTGCTTGGCGCGGGTGGTTACACCCCGTTTGACGCGTGCCATCTCTTACGCTCTCCTCAGTTCAGGCCGTACGGCGCCCAAGCCTTCACCGTCGCGGTGTCGGCCTTCGACAGCACGGTGGTGCCGCGGTTCTGGCGGATATACTTGCCGTTATGGCTGATGAGGCGGTGTCGCTTGCCGGCGACGCCGTGCTTGAGCTTGCCGGTGGCGGTGAGCTTGAAGCGCTTCTTCACGCCGCTCTTGGTCTTGAGCTTGGGCATTTTCGTCCTTTCAGTTCGGGCGAGGATCGGAACGGCCGCGGCAGCCCTTGATGGCCGGGCCGTTCGTCCATGATCCTCACGCGGGAAGCGGGGCCTTTAGCGGCGGCGCGCCGAAAAGGCAACCGCGCGCGCTCAGCCCGCCTCCACCCTGGCGGAATCGGGCAGGTGGAGCGGGCGGCGATCCTCCTCGAAGATGCCGTTCTTCACCCATGTGCCGTGCGCATGCGCGGT
>JAYRJH010000297.1:0-4011 GCA_041906415.1 Sphingomonas sp.
GCGGCATAAGGCGAAACGCCCTCGATCCCCGGCTCGTGCCCGAGCAGCGCCGACCGCCGGCAGCGCCTCGAATGGAAAGACCCGATCAATGACCGGCCGGATCCGGCCGGCGTCGACAAGCGCGGCGATTCCGGCGAGCTGCTCGCCATTCGATTCGGTGAGGAAACGGTAATAGGCAACCCCTGTCTCGCGGCTTGCGGCGAACACGCGCCGCGCCATGAAGCGCATGACGAGCCGGACCAGCGGGTTGGCGCCAACTTGATCGGGGAAGTCGCGGTCGGGCGGCCCGGCGATGGACACGACCACTCCGCCCCGGCGCGCAACCCTGAAGGCATCGAGCGTGAATTTGCCGCCGAGCGTGTCGAACACCATGTCATAGCCGGCGGGGAACTTGCGATAGTCCTGCCTGTCGTAGGCGACCACCGTGTCGGCACCGAGCGCGCGCACGAAGTCCGCGTTGCGGCTGCTCGTGGTCGTCGTCACATCGAGGCCGAGCGCCTTCGCGAACTGAATGGCAAACGTGCCCACGCCGCCCGATCCGGCATGGATCAGGATGCGCTGGCCGGCCCTCGCCTGCGCCCGGTCAACCAGGCCCTGCACCGTCGTCAGCCCGACCAGCGGCAGCGAGGCGGCCTCCGGGTGGGAAAGCATTGCCGGCTTGCGCGCGAAGAAGGACTGCGGGAGCGCGATGCTCTCGGCGAAGGAGCCGATCGTCTCACGCGAGGCACGCACGAATACCTCGTCGCCGGGCCGAAAGGCGGTCACGCCCGGTCCGACCGCGCGCACCGTGCCGCTGGCGTCGAAGCCGATCCGGCGCGGCATCCCATAATGATTGATGCGCTTGAGATCGCCGCTGATGACCGCGAGATCAATCGGGTTGAGCGCGGCCGCCCGGATATCGCACGCCACTTCGCCCGGACCGGGAACCGGCATCGACGCGTCGACGAGCCTGACGACATCGGCGATGTCTCCGTATCCGGTGATGACATAAGCGCGCATCGTTCGGCTCCTCACATGGATCAGGCCGGGCTCAAAGGAGCTCGGTCACCCTCTCGGCCGTGGTTTTGGCCGATCCGGGATTCTGCCCCGTGACAAGACGGCCATCGACCACGACATGGGAAACGAAAGGCAACAGCGCTTTCCGGTAAAGCGCGCCGCGCCGCTTCATTTCCGCCTCGGCGTTCCAGGGCATCAGCCGCGCGACACCGGCGAGGATTTCCTCGGTCCACGAAAAGCCGGTGAGATGACGCCCCTCGACCAATAGCTTCCCATCGGACAGCCGCGTGTTCAGGAGCCCGCAATAGCCGTGGCAGACGGCGGAAACTACGCCGCCGCGCTCCCATATCTCCCGCGTGATGCGCTGGAGACCGGCGTCATCGGGGAAGTCCCACATCACCGCATGCCCGCCGGTGAAATAGATCGCAGCGTAATCCGTCGGGTCGATATCCTCTGGCCCCGCGGTGGAAGCGAGCAGCGCCATCTTCTCCGGATCGTTCAGCCAGGCTTTGGCGGATGCGTCCAACAACGGCCATTTCAACGCGCGCGGCTCCAGCGGCGACAGGCCGCCTTTCGGGCTGACGATATGTTGATCGTATCCTCGCGCGGCGAACACCTCCCACGCATGGGTCAGTTCCGACAGCCACAGGCCGGTTGGATGGGACGGATCGGCATAATGCGCGACGTTGCTGACCACATGCAGGATGCACCTGTTCATGCTGTTGCCACCCTGACGTAGGCGTGAGCAGATGTTTGTCGCCGGTCGCCTTGTCCGGGCGCCGCGTCGGCGCCTTCAGGCGAACGGATCGACCCGGCGAGGCCAACCGCATCCCGCACAGGATAATTGCTGTTCATGCGCTCTCCTCGCCGGAGGATAACCTTTGAGCTGAGTTTAAGGTCAAGCTCGTTTTGTGCGCGCGTCCGGTCGCCTTCCTTCGAGGGCCGCCCGCGCGTCGATACGGTCCGGCCGGTGCGGCGACCGCTGACAATGGCCGCCTTCAGGGCTCTTCGTCCTCGCGGAAACGATCAAGCTGATGCATGCGCTCGTGCAGGATCGTGACGATGCCGACCGCGCCGTCCCCCAGCCGTCGCCAATAGACATAGTGGCGCTCGTGGCGACAATAATAGCCGTTGAGCCCAAACTCCGCCGGGATCGCGCGCGAGACGATGTCGTGGCGCGCGATCCGCTCGAAACAGGCGAACAGCCCGCGGATATGGGTTTCGGCCTGATCCTGTCTCCAGGTGTCGCGGGTATGGACGAATATCTCGTCGAGCCGCTGGCTGGCGGTCGCGGAAACCCGGAATGCCGCCACGATCACGATCGGCTGTTGCGCGCGATCACGCCATCGACATCGAGTGCCGCATAGCTGCTCTCGGGCTCGGCGAACGCCTGGGTCAGTTCCGCCTTCAGCCGCTCGAACGTCTCCGCCTCGCTCCGCTCCTTGTCGCGGCGGATCAGATCACGGACATATTCGCTGACATTCTCATAAGCGCCATCGTAACCGACACGCGCCGCGACGAAATCGCTCAGCACTCCGCTGATCCGGACATTCAACGTCATTGGCTTGTTCACGGCCCATCACCTTCCTGTCCTTATATTGTGGAATATTGTCGACAGCGCAAGGTGCGTCGGTCGACGCCTTCATGAACCTACGCTACATCGGCCCGCTTCATCGATCAGCTTCTGGAAGGCGGCGATCGACGTGTCATCGATCGGACGGATCGTGACACCGCAGCCGGGACAGTCGATGGTCCTCTCCAGACGCAGCGTGCGATAGCGGATGCTGAAAGCGCGACCGCATCGCGGGCATTCCGCCTGTGCGAAGATATCGTCGAGATCGCCGCCCATGTCGGGCTGATAGCAGATCGTGCCACGCCTGAAGATGTGGCGTTGTGGCTGCGCTATAGCGGCAACCTGAGTTGTTTGACGTCAGACACGAACTCCCGGCGCCCGCCCTGTCGGAGACCTTCGCCAACCGATCACCTGGCGGCGGCAATCACCGGGATGACGTAACCGTCATATTGCGGCAGCGGCGCGTCCAGCACGGTGCCGATCGTCGGCCCTATATCGCGCATGTCGATGATATCGAGTTGCTTGCGCGCGATGCCGGGGCCGGAAATGAGGAAGGCCGAGAGCATCTCGTCATTCTCCGGCGAATAGCCGTGCGCTCCCCTGCCCAGGATATCGCGCACCAGCGCCTCGCCACTGCCGCCGACGGCCGAATAGCCGCTCTTCATCGACACCCAGAAAGATGCGTTCGGGGTGCCGCCCAGCCGGGCGATATCGGCCCGCTCCAATACCTTGTCGATCCCATTGGCCGGATCGGCGGAAAGCGTGGCCAGCACCTTGCGGACGCGCGCCTCGACAGCCTTGTCGGCGGGATCCTTGAGGATGATCGCGGCCGATCCGCCCATCAGCCACGGGAAGGCGCTCCAGCTTTCCACACTGCCGTGCGCATCGAGGGTCACAAGGCCCTCCGCCGCCAGCGCCGCGACGAGATTGAGGCCCTTGCCGGTCTGCGAGAAACCGTGATCCGAAACGATCGCCACCACCAAGTCGGGATCGGCGGCGCGGGCCTTCCCGATCATCGCGGCGAGGCCCTGATCGATATGCTCCAGCGTCGCCTTGGCCTCGGGCGAATAGGGGCCGAATTTGTGGCGCGCACCGTCCAGCGTCACCAGATGAACCGTGGTGAATTGCGGCTTGTAGCGCCCGATGATCGCCGGCACCCAGACCATGCGGGCATCGTCCATCCCGTGATGCAGTTCGTCGCGATCGAGCGCGACGTCGGCGAACGGAACGCCGGTCATCTTCTCGATCTCCTCCGGCATGCCCGGGGTGCTGACCGCGCGCAGGAGCTTTTCATCCTCCGCGATCTTGGCACGCCAGAATTCGGGGATGTTGTAATCGATCTCGCGCTTGCCGACGCTGACGGGCCAGCCGATGCTGGCGACCTTGCCGCCCTTCGCCTTCACCGGGTCCCACAGTGTCGGCACCTTGATATCCTGCGCATA
>JAYRJH010000298.1:0-1709 GCA_041906415.1 Sphingomonas sp.
TTCCACGGTCAGCGCGGGCAATTGCTCCTCGGTCCGCGCGCGCCATTCGCCGCGCACCATGTTCGCGGGCTGCAGGATCGGGCCGAGCCGCCGCGAGCGCCCGCCGCGCACATAGCCCGGCTGCACGCCGTCCGCAGGCGTGAGCGCACGCACCACCGCGCCATGTTCCCCATGCGCGCGGACGGCGAGGACGATGGCGTCTGCGATCAGGTGCATGAACGGGAATATAGGCGGGCTTGCGCCGGATTGCGCGCGCTATCCGCTCCGCCGGATGCGTTTCGCCACGCCCGTGAGCATCGGTATCCGCGCCGCGCGCCTGCCCAGCCGCATCGCCGCGTCGAAACCGCCGACCGCCGCCACCGCCGCGCGATTGACGAGCGTCGGACGCAGCAGGAGCAGATCGCGGCACGCGACCGCACCGCTCGCCAGCGAGCTCTTGTGCCGCCCTTCCCCTTCGGTGAAGTCGAAGCGGCGGAAGCGATCGTCGAACAGGTCGCCCAGCGCCTCCCCCAGCAGCACGCTGCCGGGCGACAGCGCGCTGAAGGCGGGATCGTGCCCGACATGATCGTAGCGCAGATCATCCCCGTCCGCCCCGCACCAGAGATAGGCGACCGGCTTCCCGCCAAGGAACAGCAGCCACGCCCGCACGCCATCGGCCGCCGCCAGCGCCCCCCCATGCCCCGGATCGGCGGGCAGGCCCTTGCCCATCAGCCGTTCCTGATAGGTGGTTGCGGAGACGGCGCGCGCCAGCGGGTGAAAAACGGCAAGCTCGGCCGGGGTGCGATACCTGCGCACATCAAGCCGGCCGCCGTTCGCCCCCGCCAGCTTGCGTGGAGGAGGACAGCCCCGCCCGCCATGCCGCCTCCCCGACCGAGAGATCGATATAATGACGGCGATATCGCTGCCGGACGTGGACGATGCCCGGCCAGCCGATCGCAGACCGATCGGGGAGCGACGTGACCAGATAGCCGTCTTCCCGCGCGTCGATCGGCGGCAGCGCGGGCGCATCTTCGGCCAGCGCCTGATCGAGCGACAGGCCGACATGCCGCAGCCTGCGCGGGATTTCGCCAAGGGTGCGCGCGCCGACCTGGAAGCGGAGCGCGCCGGAGCCGCTCACGCACTTCGCTCCTCTACCAGGTTCGACCATATCTGCTCCACCTGCCGCATCCGACGGCGGCTGGCGTGCGCGGGCAAGGCGCGATCCTTGCGGTCGAGCGGCATGGCCGGACGGTCCGCGAAATGCACGGTCGGCGCCTGCGCACCGCGCGTCTCCAGCAAGGCGCACAATTGCGCGAAGCGGCGCACATGGATCATGTTCGGGCGCGTGCCGTTGCGCGCCGCCAGCTCGAAGCTGTGGCCGACGATCGTCGTCGCGACGTGCCCGGCGGCGACCGCATGATCCAGCGCGGCCTTCTGCTCACGGATCGACAGGGCGCAGATCTGGAAATTGCGCAGCCGTTCGGGCTGATCCTCGACCACCGTCACCGGCACCTCGATCACCCCGTGCCGCGCGACCGGCGCGATCTGGCCCGGCGGCAGGCCGATCGCGCTGGGCCACGGATGTTCCGCGCCGTTATGGCTGCTGTCGTAGATGAAGCCGAGCGCGGCGAGCTGCCGCAGCGTATCGTCGTTCGCGGCGTAATTGCCGCCCCGGAAGGCGATCGGGCGCGGTGCGCCGGCCCGCGTCAGCAGATCGCTCGCCTGCGCCA
>JAYRJH010000298.1:1728-4006 GCA_041906415.1 Sphingomonas sp.
GGCGAAGGCGGATAGATCGAATTCGGCATGACGCCCGCGATCCTCAAGCGAGGCGTTCAGCCAGTTCGGATGCAGGTGAAGCTGCACTTCCTGCCCGGCTTCGAGGATCAGGGAGACGATCGCGCGGATCGGCTCGATCCCGTAGACCAGCGCCGGCATGGGATCGACGAAGAAAATCCCTTTCAGCCCATGCCGGGCCAGCAGATCGAGATGATGCGCGACCCCCACGCCCGCCGGCTCGAACGAGCGCGACAGCACGTCCTCCACCGGCAGGCCGGCGGCGTGGTGGCGCCAGCTCAGCTCGGTGTCGATGGTCAGGAATACTTGCATCGCTCCCCGCCACTACGGCCAAGGGGTGAACAAACCGGAAAGGCAGGCGAAATCATGGCGATCCGGTGAAGCGGGGATGAGGCGGCGATTGCATTGCCCCGCCGCCGCCGCGCGCTTCTACGGCTCGATCCCGTAGCGCTTGTAGTCCCGGTCGATCCGGGGCGACATCAGCCGGGCGGCGGCGATGTCGGCATCCCCCTCGCGCATCCTGCCCGATCGGCGCCGCACGACGCCGCGCATGTAGAGGCTGGGCGCGAGATCGGGGTTCATCGCCAGCGCCGCGTCGAGATCGGCAAGCGCATCCTCCAGCCGCCCCATGCGGAAGAACACCATCGCGCGGCTGTCCAGCACGTTGGCGGTGTTTTCCGAAAGCTCGATCGCGCGGGTGCAGTCCTTCAGCGCACCGTCCAGCGCGACATTGCCCAGCGCCTTCAGCCAGCAGCGGCTGTTGAGCAGGGTCGCCTCGCCGGGCTTCTGCGCGATGGCGCTGTCGATCGTCTCGATCGCGCCGTCGCGGTCGCCGGCGCGGAGCTGGAGATCGGCCTTGACCGCCATGTAGTTCACCTTGTCCTTGCCGCCCTGATCGATCCTTTCCTCGATCAGCTCCAGCCCGGCATCCTTCTGCCCTCCCTCCACGCGCAGCCTGGCGAGGCTCACCAGCGCGGCATCGTCGGAAGGATCGAGCTTGCTCGCCTCCATCGTGTCGGCCAGCGCCTTGTCGTCCTGGCCGAGATCGAAATAGAGCTGCGAGCGCTTCAGATAGGTCGCCGCATCTGGCTCGATCGCGATCGCCTTGTCGAGATCGGCGATGGCGGCCTTGCGATCCTGGATCTTCCCGAGGAACCAGGCGCGGTCGGTATAGGATTCCGTCTCCTCCGGCTTGGCCGCGATCCTGCGCGTGTAGAGGGCGAGGATCGGATCGAGCCGATGCGCCTTGCGCGCGGCCGCGATCTCCTCCCACGAGCTTGGATAATCCGCCGGCGCGACCGCGCGCGGCAGATTGGCCTTGGCCGCCGCCAGCCTGCGCTTTTCCGCCGGAATGTCCGCCGCCGCGATTTCCCCGCCGGTGGCCATCTCCTTGTCGGAAACGACCAGCCATTCGCCCTCCCGCACGGCGCTGCGCTCGATCGAACGGCCCGCCAGCACGGTCTTGTCGCTCGCCGCGCCCTCGATCGTGAAGCCCTCCGCGCCGCGCGGCAGGCGCAGGCGCGTGGTGAGCGAGGCATAGGGCACCGATCCCCCGACCTTGACGGGGATGTCCTTCCAGGCGGAGCGCGCGCGATCGGGGCTGAACTCCAGCTCCGCCACCGCGCGATCCAGCGACAGGCGCCAGCGCTCGTTCTCGCGCTGCCAGCCGGGATAGGCGACACCGCTGGCGGAGAGCGTGGCGGTGCCCGCCGCATCGTCGAAGGCGATGTCCCAGGCAGCGATCGCCGCCGATTTGTCGAACGGGCGGAAGAGGGTCCGGGCGAATTTCTCGAAATCGTCCTTGCTGCCCTGCGCCTTCACCAGCCGGGCGAGTTCCGCGAAACCACCCTTCAGCGTCACCGTGCCCGTCAGGACCGCCGGCAGGCCGATGCCGGCGGACTGGTCGTAGCTGAGGGTCGCGGCCACATCGGGCCGGCCGGGCGCGCGCATCTCGATCTTCATCGGCTGCGCGCCGTCCGCGCGGACCGGCAGGACATAGCCGAAGGGCGGCGTGTCGCGGATATCGGCCAGCCGCGCGCCGGTGGCCGTCCCGTCCAGCCACAGGCTCTCGCCGCCGATCGTCGCGCGGACGAGAACGTGATCGAAGGCGGCCGCGCTCGGCAGGCGCACCGGCACCATGTCCCCCAGCTTCGAGTTGGCGAGCACCGGCTCCGCCTCTACCCCCAGCTCGTGGAGCAGCGAGAGCAGCAGCAGGGTCTTGGCCTTGCAGTCGCCATAGCGCACCTCCCACGTCCTGGCC
>JAYRJH010000299.1:0-3988 GCA_041906415.1 Sphingomonas sp.
GAAGGCCGGCGTGCGCATCTTCGAATATCGCGGCGGCCTGCTCCACGCCAAGACGCTGATCGCCGACGGATCGCTCGGGCTGGTCGGTTCCGCCAACATGGACCGCCGCAGCCTCGACCTCAATTTCGAGAACAACATCCTGTTCGATTCAACCGACCTCGCCGAACGGGTCGCCGCGCATCAGCGCGCGTGGCTCGCGGATGCGATCGAGATCGACCACGGCGGCATCGCGGCGCGTTCGCTGCCGCGACGGTTCGTCGATAATCTGCTGACGATGATCGCGGCGGTGTTCTGACGTGGCGGGTGCAAGAGAGACCGGTCGATGGTGAACGTAACGGCGATCGTCGCGGCGCTGGTGGGATCGCTGGCGGGCGGCGTGGGGCATTACCTGCTCGCCCGGCGCTCGTCGCGTCAAACGCGGCGCGCGATGATGACCGGCCTGGTCGCCGAGGTCGCCGTGCTTCGCCATCTGCTCGACCTGCAGTTCGGCAAGGCCGGCACAGCGGACGGCCCCATCGCGATCTTTCCGCTCACCTATCACGGCGAACTGGCGGCGGTTTACGACGCGCTGAGCGCGCATCTGGGCAGTCTCGACGAACAGGATGCCGAGCGGATCGTGCGCTTTCACACGCTGTGCAAGACCATCATCGGGATGGCGGACACGACAGGTGCGCCGCCCGTCGCGCCAGCACTGATCGCCGAAACCCTGACGCTAGGCGAGGCGATCGTCGCCGACCATCGCGGTTAGCCGCCGCACAGCCCGGTGAGGACACGCCGCGACGGCGCGAAGAATGTCGTCCCCGTCTTCGGCGTGGAAAAGTCCAGCAGCCGGTCATGGCGGCCGGGCGGATCGCCGACGAACATCCGCTCGAGCATCTTCTCGATCACCCAAAGGCGTCGCGAATAGCCGATGAAATAGGTGCCGAACTCGCCGCGCGCGGGATCGCCGTACGGCATGTTGTCGCGCAGGATGTCGTGCTCGGTGCCATCCTCATCGACGATCGTGCTGAGGGTCTTGTGCGATTTCTGCGCGTCCGCGCCGGCATCGGGGAGCTCGACGTTATCGACCTTGGTCCGGCCGATGATCTCTTCCTGTGCGCTTGCTCCCGCCGCGTTCCAGCCCGTCATGTCGTGCAGGTATTTCTGCACCACGACATAGCTGCCGCCGGCGAAATCCGGGTCTTCCTCGCCTACCAGCGCGGCGGCCGGAATGTCGTGACCGGCGGGATTGGCGGTGCCATCGACGAAACCGAGCAGGTCGCGTGCGTCGAAATAGCGGAACCCGGACACAGCATCCACGACCCGCACCGCCTCACCGAGCGCCGCCAGCAGCAGCCGTTCGAACTCGAAACACAGATCGACCCGCTCAGCGCGGATATGGAACAACAGATCGCCCGGCGTGGCGGGAGCCTGATGCTTGGCGCCCACGATCGGTTTGAACGGATGCAGCTCCGCCGGCATCTGTGCGGTCTTCGCAAGTCGCCTCCAGATGTCATGGCCCACGCCGACCACGCACGACAACCGGCCGGCCAGATCGCGAAAGCCCACCGTCTTGATGAGGTCGTCGACCGTCGCCAGCGTCTCGCGCACGTGCGCCAGCGCCCGATCGTCCGGCTCGACCGCCACCACGAGGAACACTGCCGCCTGCGACAGCGGCGCCTCGACGCTCTGCGCGTCGATCGGCACACGCTCCCAGGTCTGTCCGGTCATCGTTCGTCCATTCGTCGCTTGTGTGTCAGGACAAGGCGCTGGCGGCATCGTCGATCAGGCCCGTCACCGCGTCGCGCCGAAAGGCCAGCGAAGCATGGCTCGCGTCGAGGCGGATGGTCTTGCGCGCGTCCATCCGGCCCGACATTTCCGGGTTGGCCCAAGGCGCCGCTTCGCCCCGGAAGCCGTGAGCGGGAACGATTGCCGGTTTCGCCATGTGACGTCTCCCGAATATGCCGCGCGTGCGCCATTGCCTTGAGGGCCGGTATCGATCCCGCCATGCGCGTTGGCAAGAGATGCGCCGGCGCGGAAGGGGTCGCAAGCGTTCGAGCTATTCCCCGAACGGATAGCGCGGTGCCTGCGTTCCTTCGATCGTGATCCACTGGATCTCGGTCAGTTCCTCCAGCCCGACCATCGCACCCGATCGACCGTAGCCGCTGTCCTTCACGCCGCCGAACGGCGCCTGCGCTTCGTCGTCGAGCGTCACCGCGTTGATGTGCGCCATGCCGGTGTCGAGCCGCTTCGCCATGTCGAGTGCCAACGTCACGTCGCGGCTGAAGATCGCGCCGGTCAGGCCGTAATCGTTGTCGTTGGCGACGCGCAGCGCCTCCTCCGCGCTATCGACCGTGACGATCGAGGCGAACGGACCGAACGATTCCTCGCGGAAGACGCGCATGTCCGCGGTCACGCCGGCCAGCACGGTGGCGGCGAAGCAGCGGCCCTGCACGGTGCCGCCGGCGAGCAGCCCGGCACCCTTGGCCACCGCGTCGTCGACCAGCCCGGTCAGGTGCCCGACCGACGCATCGTTGATGACGGGGCCGAGGATGGTGTCGCTCGCGCGCGGGTCGCCGACCTTGAGCTTCTTTGCCGCGGCCGCCAGCCGGCGGGTGAACTCCTCGGCGATGGGACGCTCGACGATGATCCGCTCGGTCGACATGCAGCCCTGGCCCGAATTGGCGAACGAGCCGAACACCGCGGCATTGACCGCGCGATCGAGGTCGGCGTCCTTCAGGACGATGAACGGCGCCTTGCCGCCCAGTTCCAGCACCACCCGCTTCAGATATTTCGCCGCTTTCTCCGCGATGATCTTGCCGACCCTGGTCGATCCCGTGAAGTGGATGCGCCGCACGGCCGGGTGCGCGATCAGCGCATCGACGATCGCCGGCCCGTCCTTGGGCGCGTTGGTGATGAAATTGACGACGCCGGCCGGGAAGCCCGCATCCTCGAAGCACTGGGCGACCAGGCCGTGGGTGCGCGGGGTCTGCTCCGACGCCTTGATGACGACGGTGTTGCCGAGGATCAGTGCGGCGGGGACCGAGGCGGCCATCAGGAGAACCGGCGCGTTCCACGGCACGATGCTGACCACGACGCCGGCCGGCTTGCGGATCGCGACGCTGGTGCGGTTCGTATTTTCCGACGGGATCACCTCGCCGGTCAGCCCCTCATAGGCGGCGCCGGCGGCGTAGCGCAGCTTCTCCTCCATGATCCGGGCATTGTATTCGCCCCAGGCGGCCGGGCCGCCCATCTCGGCGGTGACGGCGGCGCTGATCTCGTCCTTGCGCGCTTCCAGCGCGTCGGCGGCGGCGAGCAGATAGGCGCGGCGCCGGCTGGGCGGCAGCGCGGCCCAGCCGGCGAACGCCTTGTGCGCGGCGTCGGCGGCGCGATCGACATCCGCGACGGTCGCGGCGGCGGCACGGGTCGCCGGTTCGCCCGAATAGGGGTCAAGCGATTCATAGGTCGCGCCGTCCGACGCCGGCGTCCATGCGCCAGCGATCAGCAGCTGTTGGTGGTTGATGGCCATGAAACCGTTTCCTTCCGTCTGGCGGACGCCGTCGATCGAACCGATCGGATCCTGCCGTGACGAAGGAAATACTGTTCCCCGCCTTCGCGATAAACCGGCGGACGAAAAACGCACTGTTATTGATGCCAGAAACAATCCGGTCAGAGGTAGGGCTGCATCGTGGTTTCGACCCAGACCAGAAACGCGCGCATCTTGGCCGACAGATTGCGGCGGTGGGCCACCACGAACCAGACCGGCAACGGTTCCGGCGGATAGGCAGACAGGATTTCGACCATCTCGCCACTGTCGAAGAGCGGCTGCATCGCTGCGAGACCCGCCTGGATCAGCCCGATGCCCGCCAGCCCGGCGGCATGATACGTCTGGACATTGTTGACGCTGACGTCACCCGGCAGGCCGAGGGTCGCATAGCCGTCGCCGTCGGGATATTCCCAACCGAAGCTCCTCGTCCCCAGAGCTGGTGCATAATGCACGATCCGATGG
>JAYRJH010000300.1:0-3312 GCA_041906415.1 Sphingomonas sp.
GCAGTGGACCCCGGCACAAGGCCGGGGTGACGGTTGGGCGGTGAGGTGATCCCGTATCGCGGCGCCTGCTACCAGCCCGCGCCGACGACCTACACCCTACCGCCCCTCCATCGCCTGCTTCAGCTTCGCGTGCGCGGCGGCCTTGATCTGGCACACGCGCGCGGCCCCCACGCCCAGCACCTGCCCGACCTCCTCGAGGTTGAGTTCCTCGACGTGATAGAGGTGGATCACCAGCCGCTCGCGCTCCGGCAGGGCGGCGACGGCGGCGATCAGGCGGTCGCGCACCTCGCCCTCCGCGAGCTGGTCGAAGGCATTCGGCTCGTCGCTGGCGAACCATGGCTGGTCGTCGGCATAGACCTCATCGATCGGCTCGAAGCGCACGGCCTCGGCGGTGACATATTCGGTGCGCAGTTTCTCCACGGACACGCCCAGTCGCCCGGCCATCTCCGCATCGGTCGGCGCGCGGCCCAGCTCGCCCGAGAGCAGCGCGGAGACGCGCTGGTAATCGCGCCGCCTGCGAATCGCGCCGCGCGTCATCGCGGCGTGGCGGCGCAGCTCGTCGATCATCGCGCCGCGCAGCCGCGTGGCGAGATATTGCCGGAACGTCGCCTGCCCGCGATCCTCGAACCCCGCGACCGCCTCGACCAGCGCGACGAGGCCGACCTGCACCAGATCCTCCACCTCCACCGCCGTGGAGACGCTGCCGTGGATATGCCACGCCAGCCTGCGGACCAGCGGCAGATGCTCGCGGACGATGGCGCCCTCGTCCCGCGCGCGCGGCGCATAGGTGAGCGGCGTAGTGTTCGCGAAGGCGTCGCGGTGCGGCAGCTCGGCGCTCATGCGGGCAGGGCCTCCGGCGCGCCGATCACGGCGACGACCTCGACGGCCTTGTCCTCGGGGACTTCGAAGAAGCTCATGACAGGGGTATCCGGCAGCACGGTTTTGACCAATTTGCGGATCGCGACGCGGATCGCGGGCTGGACGACCAGTGCGAACGGCTTCGCCTCGTTGAGCAGGGGCTGGGCCGCGCGTTGCAGCGCGTCCACGATGCGGCGGCCGAGATCGGGCTCGATCACCTGGCGGCGCGAGGGATCGGCGCGCATCGCCTGACCCAGCAGCCCTTCGAGCTGCCCCTCCAGCGTCATCACGCGCAGCGGCTCGCGCACGCCGCAGAGCTTCTGGATGATGAGCGCGCCAAGCTCCGGGCGGACCAGCTCGACGATCTCGTCCGCATCCTGCGTCTTCTGCGCGATGACGGCGATCGCGCCGGCGATGCGGCGGAATTCCTTGAGCGGGATGCCCTCCGCCAGCAGGCTCTTCAGCACCGTCGTCAGCGTGGTGAGCGGCAGCGGCTGCGGCGTCAGGGAGGCGACGAGCTGCGGATTGCGCTCCTTCAGCCCGTCGAGCAGCGCCTGCACCTCGTCCGCGCCCAGCAGGTCGGCGGCATTGGCGCCCAGCGCGTGATTGAGGTGCGTGGCGATGACGGTGCCCGAATCGACCACCAGATAGCCCGCGCCCGTCGCCGCATCGGCGTCGCCCGGCGCGATCCAGGTGGCGTCCAGCCCGAAAGTGGGATCTTTCGCCTTCTTGCCCTGAAGCTCGCCGAAGCCGTTGCCGGTGTCGAGCGCCAGCATCTCGTCGGGCGAAACCTGATCCTCGCCCACCACCACGCCGCCGACCAGCAGACGATAGGTATAGGGCGCGAGGTTGATGTCGTCGCGCACCTTCACCTGCGGCACGACGAAGCCGAGTTCCTTCGAAAGCTGGCGGCGCACGCCGGTGATCCGCGCCATCAGCGGGCTGCCCTTGCGCTCGTCCACCAAAGGAACCAGGCCGTAGCCGATATCGAGGTTGACCATCATCGCGTCCGTCACCTCGTCCCAGCCGATGCGGGACTGGTCGACCGGCTCGGCCTTCACCGGCTCGGCGGGCGCGGGGCGGTTGGCGATCTGGCGCAATTTCCACGCGGTGAAGCCGGCGATCGCGGCGGCCGGCAGCAGCACCATGTGCGGCATCCCCGGCAGCACGCCGAGCAGGCCGAGGATCGCGGCCACCGGCGTCCAAGTCCGCGCTGAACCGAACTGGCTGCCGATCTGGCCCGCGAGGTCCTTGTCCGAGGAGACGCGGGTGACGATCGCGGCGGCGGCGATCGAGAGCATCAGGCTGGGAAGCTGCGCCACCAGCGCGTCGCCGATCGCCAGCAGCACATAGCCCTTGGCGGCGGCGGCGATCGTCATGCCGTGGCTGACGGGGCCGAGGATCAGCCCGCCGATGATGTTCGCCGCGAGGATCAGGATCGCGGCGATCGCGTCGCCCTTCACGAATTTCGACGAACCGTCCATCGATCCGTAGAAATCCGCCTCGGTCGAAACCTCGACGCGGCGCTTCTTGGCCTCGTCCGGCGTGATGAGGCCGGCGTTCAGGTCCGCGTCGATCGCCATCTGCTTGCCGGGCAAGGCGTCGAGGGTGAAGCGCGCCGACACTTCGGAGACGCGGCCCGCGCCCTTCGTCACCACGATCAGGTTGATGATCATCAGGATCGCGAAGACGAAGATGCCGACGACATAATCGCCGCCGATCAGGAAGGTGCCGAACGCCTCGATCACATGGCCCGCGGCACTCTCCCCCTCATGCCCGTGCACCAGCACCACGCGGGTGGACGCGACGTTGAGGCCGAGGCGGAACAAGGTGGCGAACAGCAGCACGGTGGGGAAGGCGGAGAAGTCGAGCGGCTTCTGCGCGTTCAATGCCACCATCAGCACCGCGAGGCTGATCGCGATGTTGGCGACGAAGAACACGTCGAGCAACGCCGCCGGGATCGGCACCACCATCACGACGACCAGCAGCAGGATCGCCAGCGGAAGGGCGGCGTTGCGCGCGTTGCCGAGGAATTTCATCACGCGCTCAGCCCCCCATGCTCGCGAGCATCAGATAGGCGAGGCGGGCATTGTCCGGCGTGGGGCGCAACAGGCTGGCCGTCCGCGCCTGCCCCGATCGTGCGCCAAGGGCGGCGCTGGCCCAGCCCAATGCGTCGGCCGCGCTCTGGTTCGCGCCGGTGACGACGGTCGCGCCGTCCATGTCGAGCGTCTGCGCGGCGAATTGCATCACCGGCAAATTGTTGCCGGTGTTGCCGGCATTGCCGCCCAGCTTGTCGGCGAAACGCTGATAGACGTCCGAGAGCGAGCGCGCGTTGCCGTTGCCGTCGTAGAAGACGTTGCGATTGGCGCGCGCGGCGGCGGGGAACAGGCTGGCCGCGCTCGAATCCGGGTTGCTGCCCATTGCGGAGAGGAAGCGCCGCGCGCCGCCCAGCCC
>JAYRJH010000300.1:3322-3987 GCA_041906415.1 Sphingomonas sp.
ATGTAGAGATCGGTGCCGGTGGCCGTCCGCCCCATGCTGCTTTCCAGCGCGTCCTTGTTGTCGGAAGCGTGCTCGGCCGCCATGGCGGAGGCGATTTCGGGGTTGTTGCGCAGCGCCAGGATCGCCTGTTTCGTGGAGGGATCGCTCACCGTCAGCTTGCCGGAGGCGCCGCGCCCGATCGCGTCGGCCGCCCAGCCCAGGCCATATTCGCTGCCGTGCTGCTTCATCACCGCGAGCCAGCTTTGCTCGACGAACTGATACAATCCGCGCGCGGAGGAGGTGGCGGCGCGGGCATTGGCGTTCAGGCCGCTTTCGACCTTCGCCTGCCCAAGCAGATAGTCGAAATCGATTCCCGTCCGCTCCGCCGCCCGCTGGATCGCGGACTGGATGCGGCCGGCAGTCTGGGAAATGGCGTTGACGGTCATGGCCCTTGCGTTCTGTTCCCTGTTCGGGAACTTCACAGCAAGGTTTATGCCAACTTAAGCATAAGCCGCGATCGGACCTCTGGCATAAGCATGGCCGCCTTCGCCGGTCAGCATCTGGAGCCGGCGGCGGACGTTGGCGGCCATCAGGTTCACATAGATGCGGCAGGTGTCGTTCAGCCGGTCCGCCTCGTTCGCCAGCTCGCGCAATTCGGGGCCGGCGGGGCCTTCGCCGAGCACGCG
>JAYRJH010000301.1:0-3985 GCA_041906415.1 Sphingomonas sp.
ATCGTCACGATGAAGCGCACCGCCCGCACCGCCCGCTCGTCGGTGATCCGGCGATAGCGCTGCTCGATATTCAGCGAATCGCCCTCGCGGATGACGCGTATGTCGTTGAACGCCTGC
Source organism: Sphingomonas sp. (assembly GCA_041906415.1). GTDB lineage: Bacteria > Pseudomonadota > Alphaproteobacteria > Sphingomonadales > Sphingomonadaceae > Sphingomonas. The sequence continues at coordinate 118 of JAYRJH010000301.1, forward strand.
GCCGGGCCGGTGGCGCGCACCGAGAAGGCGGGGCCGACCCGCACCTCCACCTGCGCGGGCAGCGCCAGCCCGACCCTGGAGAAGCCTTCCGCCGGCCAGGCGAGGGCGGGGCCTTCGCGATGCGGGGCGATGCCGGGGCCGCGATCGCCGTCCCACCACGAGGCGGTGGCGGCGGTGCCGAGAATCGCCGCGAGCGGCAGGGCAAGCAGGACTTTGCGCATCAGGTTCCTCTCCGGATCTCATCGCCGCCCTTCGCGGGACGGCGTTCTGTGTTACCCGGATAATACACACCCGGCGGCGCGGCGCAAATGAAAAGCCGGGCCGCCGTCGAATCCGTTCGCCCGGCGCGGCGGCGCGGGAGGTTTCCTAAGGCTCGCGCAAAAGACAAGGGGCGGCCCGTCGCCGGGCCGCCCCTTGTCGTCACGCTCGGGAAATGGCGCGGCTCAGGCCGTCGCCTTCTCCTTGTTGTAGATCGCCGCCGCCTTGCGGAGGATATCGAGGATCTTCTCCTGCGCGGCGCGTTCGTCGATCTCCTCCATCGCGGCCAGCTCGCGCGCGAGGCGGCTGGTGGCGCCTTCGAAGATCTGGCGCTCGGAATAGCTCTGCTCGGGCTGGTCGTCGGCGCGGAACAGGTCGCGGACCACCTCGGCGATCGACACGAGGTCGCCCGAGTTGATCTTCGCTTCATATTCCTGCGCGCGGCGCGACCACATGGTGCGCTTGACCTTGGGCTTGCCCTTCAGCGTCTCCATTGCCTCGCGCATCGTCTTGTCGGAGGAGAGCTTGCGCATGCCCACCGACTCGGCCTTGTTGGTCGGCACGCGAAGGGTCATCTTCTCCTTCTCGAAGCGCAGCACGTAGAGCTCGAGCTGCATTCCGGCGATTTCCTGTTTCTGCAATTCGATGACCCTGCCGACCCCGTGCTTCGGGTAGACGACATAATCACCGACATCGAAATGCAGAGCCTTGGCAGCCATTTATGGGCCTTTCGTCAGGATAGCGACCCGCTCCCGTAGCGCGGTTGAAGCCACGTCGGGATGTTATGCGGGAGGACAAAGGTTGGACATCTCCGGCGGCCGTGCGGTTCGAGTCCGGCCGTCATGGGCTTATATAGCATGGCTGTAACAAAATTGCCAGCACCACAGGTCAGTGATGCTGGCGCTTTTTGTGCGTGCGCGCGAGTGTCGTGCTGTCTGCAGGCCGCTTTCGAAGGCGGCGGGCGATCAGTCGCCCGTGCCCGGCTCGGCCGAGAAGTATTTGTCGTATTTGCCTTCTTCGCCCTTGTGCTCGTCGGCGTCGGCCGGCGTCTGGTCGCCCTTGCGCGTGACGTTGGGCCATTGCGCGGAGAAGGTGTTGTTCAGCTCCAGCCACTTCTCCAGCCCGCTCTCGGTGTCGGGCAGGATCGCCTCGGCCGGACATTCCGGCTCGCACACGCCGCAATCGATGCACTCGCTCGGGTTGATGACGAGCATGTTCTCGCCCTCATAGAAACAGTCGACCGGGCACACCTCGACGCAATCCATATACTTGCAGCGGATGCAGGCGTCGGTGACGACATAGGTCATTGCCGGTAAACTCCCCTCGGAAAGACTGGCCTGCTGCTATGCCCCGCAATCGCCATCGTCAATCGTTCCGCGCTTGATGCGAGTTGTTATCAATGATGAGGTCCTGATAGCAGGCGCGTGCTTCCGCCGGCGGGCCGCGCCGGGCGGGCAATGCCTCCACCCTCAGCGCGCGGACGCGGCCGTACAGGGCGAAGGTCAGGATGCTGCCGACGCGCACCGCGGCCGCCGGGCGATCGACCGGGCGGCCGTCGATGCGCAGATGTCCGGCCGTTGCGATCGCCTGCGCCGCGCTGCGCGTCTTCGCGATGCGGGCGAACCACAGGAACAGGTCCAGCCGGATCGTGTCAGCCACGGCGCAGCCCGGCCAGCGCGGCGAAGGCATTGCCCGGCAGCGGCGCGGCCACGGCGCGGCGCGGCTGCGGGCGTCCGTGCCAGCGCCATGCGGGCGGCCCCTCCCCCCCCTGCACGGGGCGGAAGCCGAGTTCGGCCATCAGCCGCGCGAGCGTCTCGGGCTGGAGGCCCATCGAGGTGGCGAGCGCCGGGTCGGGAGCGAAGGGCTTGCGGCCCGATCGCGCCTCATGCGCGGCGCGGGCGATCCGCTCGACCAGATCGATGCGCACCGCCTGATGCGCGAGCTGGCGGAAACCCATCGCCGGGGAGGCTCCGGGCGTGCCGCGCGGCACCGCGGTCGCGCCGGGCGGGGGCAGGGGGGTGGATTCCCCGCGCGCCGCCAGCAGCGCCGTCCGCCATGGTTGCGCGCGGGGCTTGAGCAGGCGCGCATCGAACAGGTCGAGCGCGCCGATCGTCACGCCGGCCTTGCGCAGGACATGCCGGTCCGCCGGAGTCAGATTCTCGATCGACTCGCGCAGCGGCAGCCGCTCCGCCAGTCCCGCGCCGGCCTCCAGCGCGCTTGCGATGCTGCGCAGCGCGGGGCCGGCATCCTCCGCCCGCGCCAGCGCGGCGAGCTTCGCCAGCGCGGGGAGCGCGCGGGCGATCGTTTCGTTCGTCCAGCGCTTCACCCGGTCGAGCACCGCCTTGCGCGACATGGGATCGAGGCAGTCGAGCGCGTCGTCCAGCGCCACCTCCGGCCGCGCGAGCGACCGTCCCGCGCCGAGGCGCGCGATGAGGTGTCCCTCCCAGCGAATCTCGCCGTCACGCATGGAAAGCGCCGCGTCAGGCGCGTCCACCACCGCGCGTGCGCGCCGCGCGCGTTCGGTGGCGAGCCGCTTCTCGGCGGTGGCGAGCAGCAGCCTCTTGTCCGATGCGCGGGCTTCCGGCGCGACGGTGAAGCGGAAGCCCTCCAGCCTGCCGATCGAATGGGTATCGATCGTCACCTCGCCATTGTCGTCGATCGTCACCGGCAGCTCCGCCGCCCCGTTGCCGATCCTGCGCACGAGCGCGCTGGTGCGCTTGTCTACGAAACGCTGCGTCAGGCCGGCATGGAGCGCGTCGGAGAGCCGTTCCTCCACCGCCAGCGTGCGCGCCGCCCAATGCGCCGGGTCCGCCAGCCAGTCGCCGCGCTGCGCGATATAGGCCCAGGTGCGGATCGCGGCGAGCCTTCCCGCAAGCGTCTCCACATCGCCCTCCGGCCGGTCGAGCCGCGCCACCTCGTCGGCGAACCATTGGTGCGGGATGCGCCCGTCCGCCAGATAGGTGAAGATGCGCGAGACGAAGCGCGCGTGCGCGTCCGCCCCGAGCTTCTGGAAATCGGGGATACCGCATGCCGCCCACAATCGCGTCACCTGCCCCCTTGCTCGCGCGCGGATCGCGGGATCGTCGGCGAGGCGGCGCAGCACGGCGAGGTCGATCGCCTCCGGCGCGGCGCGCAGCATCGGATCGTCCGGCGGGGCGGAGAGCGAGGCGATCAGCGCGTCGAGGCTCGCCATATCCGGCCGCCCCTCGCGCCAGTAGAGCGTGTCGAGCGGCGGGAAGCGATGCGCCTCGATCGCCAGCACCTCCTCGGGCAGGAAGGCTTCCGGCCCTTCCTCCACCAAAGCGCCGAACGTGCCGTCGCGCTGGTGACGGCCGGCGCGGCCGGCGATCTGCGCCATCTCCGCGATCGTCAGCCGGCGGCGGCGCCTGCCGTCGAACTTGTGCAGGCCGGCGAAGGCGACATGCGCCACGTCCATGTTCAGGCCCATGCCGATCGCGTCGGTCGCGACCAGATAGTCCACCTCGCCCGCCTGGAACATCGCGACCTGCGCTTTGCGGGTGCGCGGAGAGAGCGACCCCATCACCACCGCCGCCCCGCCGCGCAGCCGGCGCAGCATCTCGGCGACGGCATAGACCTCCTCCGCCGAGAA
>JAYRJH010000302.1:0-3982 GCA_041906415.1 Sphingomonas sp.
GATCTTCCGGCCCGTCACCACGAACTGCAAGGGCGAGCGCCGCTTCATCAGCACGATCGCCCGCCGCCTCGATGCCCTGGGTGCGCTCACCCGCGGCCAGCGTCAGGCCGGGAGCCAGAACCTGTTCGACCCGGCGGACAATCTTGAAAGCGACTATGCCAAAGATGCCCTGCATCAATGGTATCATCTGCTCCACGCCGGCAAGCTCACGAGCACGACCCTCGGCGCTTTCGAGAAGATGACCGGGCTCACGCTCACCAATGGCGAAGGCGGTGAATTGCTCGAACGGCTGCCACCGATCCAGCGGTGGCTCAATCGTCTGCTGGCGCTGCGGATCGCGACGCAGGATGCCATCTTCGAGGAATTCTTCGGGCTGATCCAGGCGCGCATCGATGCCGCGCGCGAGGCGGGCACGCTCGATCTCGGCGTGGAGACGATCAAGGCGACCCGTATCGACCTGCTCTCCGATATCGTGATCCATCGCGAGTCGGTGTCGGGGGCGGAGACGCGGCTTCAGAAGCTGAACCTGCATCTCAAGCGATCGGTCACGACGTTCGATCGTCTGATGAAGGTGTGGAGCGGGACGGACGATATCGCGTTCCTGCGCAACGCCAAATCGGGACGTGTGGCGCTGCGCGTGCCGTCCTGGTCGACAATGGACGAGGAAGGGCGCCCCATACCGATGTGCCAGCTCGTCCGGCCGGCCGGGCACAACCGCGAGAAGCTGGAAAATCTCGCCCGGAGCTTCTGGAAGCGGATCGACGAGGCGAGCTTCCGCTCCCTTTGGGATGCCGAGGTGGCTCAGGCACGCGAGAAGGTGGATATCGAAACCGTCCATATCGCGACCGGCCTCTTGCTGCCGGTGTGGAACAAGCTGCCCGAAGACGATGTCCGGGTCTGGCGGATCGTCGACGAGACGACAGGGGAATCCCGGCTCGGTCGGATCATTTCCGCCGACATGCTGTCAGCGACCGCCGCAAGCTTCAACGTCACCGAGGCGGTGCGGCTGTCGTCCGCCGATATGGTGGCGGCGGCTGCTTCGGCCGATGGCGCGCCGATTGCGGCCTTGCCGGGTGCGCGACTGATCCGCGTACGTGTCAATGATCAGCCTCGCCTCGAAATACGCGGCTATCCGTTTGATCGTCTCGACTGGCTGAAGTCACTCGGCTGCTTCACCGAGATCATCAGCTACAGGACCCGGCTGTTCGTTCCGATCGATCGGGCGACCGAGGTGCTCGCCGCCATCGATGCCGCGCGCGGTGAACCTCTGGCTCTCGCGGCCTGATCGCCGCGGGTTCCCGGCGCCGGGAGGGGAGGGAGTGGGGATGAAGCGGGTCGGCGCGCGTTTCGCCGATCCCTTCTCTTGAGGAGGCATCCCCATGTCCGCACCAGACCCCGAACTCACCGCGCTGTTCATCGCCAGCTTCAATACCGACCTGACAGCGCTCAATTCCGCCGCACAGGTCGCGGCGCCCCGGCCGGGCATGCCCGCCGACATGGTCGAGCTGCTCGACGATGAAGGGAATTTTCTCGATTTCATCCCCGCGTCCACCGAACCCCGGATGGCAGCGATCGCGTACCGGCTTTACGGACGCGCCCTCAATCGCGGCATCCGCGCCGGCGAGGATGCCGCCTGGGCCAAGCTCCGCTATCTGATCGGCGCGGCGGCCGCCGCCGACCCGCATGAGGGCGGCCATCGGGGCTGATCGTTTCTCCGGCATCGCCCGGTTTCAAATGCGCCGAGCCGTGCTCGATCGCGCGCTTCTTGCAAGCATCGCCGTGATTGTCCGGTCGGGCACGCGGTGATTCCGGCCGGCCATTCCACATCATCAATCGAAAGGAACGAGCCAATGCAGGGCACGATAGACATAGAAGGCCTGAGCCTGCGCCTGCGGCCGGTTCGCCGCCCGGGGCATCGCCACCTCACCTATATCGACGTTCAGTATGAGGGCCGCTGGCTGGATTGCGGCGACCCTGTCCATGGCGACCTGACAACGGGGCGCGCCCATGCGGCATTGGCGCACTATGCCCGCGTGGCGATCCGCAAGGCGCAGGAAGACCGGACCGAAATCGCCTAGTTTTCGCGAGCATTGCCGCCCCCGAGCATCCCCCGACGACACGCGGGGAACCTGATAGTGGTCATTGGACTCATCGCATTCCGGACATGGAGCCGGTTTGTACCAATCGCCACCGCTTCCCGAACCATTGCATCGCTGGACGCTCCGAATCTGCGCCCATCCGCACCGACGTCATGCACGGGAGGGAAGGGGGAGGGGGGAGGTGAGGTCACAGCATGATCTCGCCACCCGAGCGCAGGAGAGCTCCCATGAACACACAGGTTTCCATCGGCCGGCCGAAGCCCGCTGGTTACAAAGTCGATATCAGCCGCGGCGACAATATCACCCGAGTCTCCTCCGAATGGTTCTCACGCCCCGACGACGAACGGTTCCTTTCGCTTGGCGATCTCTACGAAAGCGTGCGTGCGCGAGCCGATCGTGCCCATAGCCGGATCGTCGAAAGCCGCGCGATCCGGGTCGAGGCGCGGAGCGATATCCCCGAACGGCTGGCGCTGATCCTGCCCGACAGCGATATGCCGGTGATCCCGACCAACTGGTCGTTCGGCCAGATGTGCAGCAGGGTCGGCGTGCCGGCATCCTATCTGCGTGACCTGCCCGCGGCGCTCGCCGGGATCAACCTTCAACTTCACATACACCAGCGACGCTTGCAGGAGGTGTAGCGCCAGAACGGAGATTTCCTGCTCATGGATGCGGTTGGTGGCGATCTCGCCGCCCTTGCCGAAGAACACGAAACCATTAGCGCCGTTCCAGTTCTCAACCACATTCAGCCCTTCGTGGATCTCGCGGCGGAATGCCTCCTGACGCAAATACCGGCATAGGAAGATTGTTTTGACCGCGCGGCCGAGTTCACTCAGCGCCTTGTACCGCCATTCCCAACGTGCTGGCCGAACCGGCGCCGACGGTCGAAATCCTGGATTTCAACGAGCTGGGCACGCTGCTCTGCGTCCGTCCGCACTGCCACACAGACAATTACTGGCAGGTGTATTTTGATACGAACAAGGCGATTGCCGCCACCTTCGCCGCCGCAGGCTACCCGCCACCGTTCAATGTGGAGCGCGAGGAACTGGTGCCGCTGAAAAAATAGACTGAAGAAATAGGCTCAGCCCAGCAGCAGCTTCGCACCGATCAGCGCCAGCACGGCGCCGACGACGAGGCTGTTGTTGGCCACCAGCCAGTCCCGCGCGGCGGAAAGCGGGCGCAGCACTCGCTCTCCGGCCAGAAGATGCGCGATCAGTGGCGTCGCCACCGTGGCGGAAGCGGCCATCGCGAACAGCAGGGCGGCCAGCGCCAGCCCCGAGCCGACCGAAAGCCCGGCATCCACGCCCGTCGCGCCGGCAGACAGTGCAAGCAGCAGCACCTTGGGATTGGCGAGCGACAGCAGCAGCCCCAGCCGGAAGGCACCCGCCGGAGACGCGGTTTCAATGCCGCGCATCCAGCCCGGCACCTCCGTCCCCTGATCGCGGCGCAGCACATTGCGCGCCGCCAGCAGCAGCAACGCCGCCCCCAGCGCGCGCTTCACCCATGGCAGCGCCGGCCCGGCTTGCCAGCCATCCAGCCAGGCGTCGGCCAGCGCCGCCAGCAGAAATCCGGCGGCAATCCCCAGCCCCCAGCCAAACAGGAAAGCCGCCGCCCCCGCGCGCGGCCGGGGCGTGAACAGGAACAGGATCGCCGGAACGATCCCGAACGGCGAAGCCGCAATCGCCAGCGCGGCAGGCGCCATGGACAAGGCCAGTTGCATAGGGGCCATTCCTAGGCGCGACCGCCCCGGTCAGCAATCGCCCGGCCTTCACATAAAGACTTAAACATACATTCCCCAAGTGGCATGCCGTCTGACGTGAGTTTCGCCTGAATCCGACCGCAGGACAATCATTTTCCGTCCCGAGCGGCGTCGTCGGGCGCGCAAG
>JAYRJH010000303.1:0-3971 GCA_041906415.1 Sphingomonas sp.
GGCGCGCCGATCGTCCGCACCGCGCAGATGCGGCTTTATGTGCGGACGCAGATCGGTTCGGTCAAATTGCCGGGAATCGGTTCTCTCGCGACCATCGACCTGCCGCTGTTCGTGGAGATCGCAGGCGCGGAAGGGAAGCTCGACACGATCGATTGCGCGGGCGGCACGATGCGCGGCGTGACGCTCAAAGCCCGCACCGACGTGGCACGCGCTGCGATCGGCACGATCGACGAGGCGAACCTCGGCGATTTCAGGACGAACATCGCGCCCAGGGAGGCGAGCTTGGTGAATCTGGCGGTGCTGGGCGTTTACGGCAGAGCGGAGCTTTCGGCGGGCGCGACCGAGCCGTGGCAGAGCCTGTATTTCAACACCGCGGAGATTGCGGCCGGCAATCGCAAGACGGTGAAGGCCACCGCGCCCATCGGCGGGCTTACGACCTCGCTGTTAAAACGCCTCTCGCTGCGCGCGGTGCTGCTGGGGTTGTCGCTACCCCTGCCGCTTGACCCGGTGAAGGATGCGGTCGCCGGCGCGCTGACGCTGGTGGCGCCCGCTCTCGATAATCTGCTGATGAGCCTGCTGGGCGCGCTGGGCGTGGGAATCGGCGAGGCGGATCTGCGTGTCACCGGTGTCCGCTGCGGCACGGCGGTGCTGGTGGGTTAGGCCGATGGGCTTTGCCCGCGCCGCCAGCGCCGATATAGCCGGCGGCATGTCCGACGATCTCTTCGACCCTTCCGCCGGTTCGGCCGGCGCGCCCAACAGCTATGACGCCTCCTCGATCGAGGTGCTGGAGGGGCTGGAGCCGGTGCGGCGGCGGCCGGGCATGTATATCGGCGGCACCGACGAGCGCGCGCTGCACCATCTCGCCGCCGAGGTGCTCGACAATGCGATGGACGAGGCGGTCGCGGGCCACGCGACGAGGATCGAGGTGACGCTCGCCGTCGGCAACCGCCTGACGATCGTCGACAACGGGCGCGGCATGCCGGTCGATCCGCATCCCAAGTTCCCGGACAAGAGCGCGCTGGAGGTGATCCTCTCCATGCTCCATTCCGGGGGCAAGTTCACCGGCAAGGCCTATGCCACCTCGGGCGGGCTGCACGGCGTGGGCGTGTCGGTGGTGAACGCGCTGTCGTCCGACACCGTGGTGGAGGTCGCGCGCGACCGCCAGCTCTATCGCCAGCGCTTCTCGAAGGGGCAGACGCTCGGACCGCTGGAGAATGCGGGCAGCGCGCCCAACCGGCGCGGCACCTCCGTCGCCTTCACGCCGGACGTGGAGATTTTCGGGACCGAGCTGCATTTCAAACCGGCGCGCCTCTATCGTCTCGCACGGTCCAAGGCCTATCTGTTCGCGGGCGTCGAGATCCGCTGGAAATGCGCGCCCGAGCTGATTTCCGACGATACGCCTCCGGAAGCCGTTTTCCAGTTCCCCGGCGGCCTCGCCGATCATCTGCGCGAGCAGATCGCGGGCCGCGAATGCGCGACCGCCGATTTCTTCGCCGGCACGCAGGAGTTCCCCGGCGGGCAGGGCCGCGTCGAATGGGCGGTGGCGTGGCCGCTGTGGTCGGACGGCAGCTATAGCTGGTATTGCAACACCATCCCCACGCCCGACGGCGGCACGCACGAGCAGGGCCTGCGGCAGGCGCTGGTGCGGGGCTTGCGCGCATTCGGCGAGCTGGTCGGCAACAAGCGCGCCAAGGACCTTTCGGCCGACGACGTGATGGTCGGATCGGAGCTGATGCTCTCCGTCTTCATCCGCGAGCCGCAATTCCAGTCCCAGACGAAGGACCGGCTCACCTCGCCGGAGGCCGCCGGACTGGTCGAGAAGGCGGTGCGCGACCATTTCGACCATTATCTCAGCCACAACATGGATCGCGGCAAGGCGCTGCTTTCCTATGTGATGGAGCGGATGGACGAGCGCCTGCGCCGCAAGCAGGAGCGCGAGGTGAAGCGCAAGACGGCCACCTCCGGCCGCAAGCTGCGCCTGCCCGGCAAGCTCACCGATTGCGCGGCGGACAGCCCGGAGGGGACCGAGCTGTTCATCGTCGAAGGCGATTCGGCCGGCGGCTCCGCCAAGCAGGCGCGCGACCGCAAGACGCAGGCGATCCTGCCGATCCGCGGCAAGATCCTGAACGTCGCCTCCGCCACCTCCGCCAAGATCCTCGCCAACCAGGAGATCGCGGACCTGATCCAGGCGCTGGGCTGCGGCACGCGCAAGGATTGCGTGGCGGACAACCTGCGCTACGAACGCATCGTCATCATGACGGACGCCGACGTGGACGGCGCGCATATCGCGACCTTGCTGATGACCTTCTTCTTCCAGGAGATGCCCGATATCGTGCGGCACGGGCACGTCTATCTCGCCCAGCCGCCGCTCTATCGCCTTACGGCGGGGACGAAATCGCTCTACGCCCGCGACGACGCGCACCGCGCCGAGATCGAGGCCGGGCCTTTCAAGGGCCGCAAGGTGGAGGTCGCGCGCTTCAAGGGGCTGGGCGAGATGAACCCGTCGCAGCTCCGCGAGACGACGATGGACCCGGCCTCGCGCAGCCTGATCCGCATCACCCTGCCGCAGGAATATGAGGAGCGCGCGGGCGTGAAGGACCTGGTCGATCGCCTGATGGGCACCAATCCCGCGCACCGCTTCGCCTTCATCCAGGAAAACGCCGCGCGGATCGACGAGGAGACGATCGACGCCTGACACGCGGCGTCGATCTTCCCATTCCAAAGGTGTATTGATCGTGTAATACACTTCTGCTAGCTCGGCGGCGCAGCATCTCATGGAGGGGAATCATGCGCCCGGCTATCATCGGCGTCGCGCTCGGAATCGGACTGGCGGTGTTGGCCGGCGCGGCGGGGGCGCGGCAGTTCGATCCGCGCGCGCACCGCGATTTCGCGGGGGCACCGAGCGAAGTGCTCGTGCTCGGCACGACGCATCTCTCCGGTCTGCCGGCCAGTTTCGCGCCGGCGCAGCTCGATCCGCTGCTCGACCGGCTGGCGAGGTGGAAGCCGGCTTTCATTACGATCGAGGCGCTGTCGGGTCCGCAATGCGAATATCTGCGCCGCTACGCCGCGCTCCATCCGGGCGCCGCGGAGACCTATTGCTCCGATCCGTCGCTGGCGCAGAAGGCGCTGGGGATGGACATGGCGGCCGCCACGGTCGCGGCGGAGCAGGCGTTGGCCGCATGGCCGGTCAGCCCGTCGCCGGCGCAGCGCCGGCATCTCGCCGCGCTGTTCCTCGCCGGCGGCGATCGCGCGTCGGCGCTGGTGCAGTGGCTGCGGCTCGATCCTGCAGAGCGGCGCGCCGGCGATGGACTGGATGAGGCGCTCGCCGCCGAGCTGGACAAGACACGGACGAAGCACAACGAGAATTACCTCATCGCTGCTACGCTCGCCGCGCGGCTCGGGCTGGAGCGGGTCTATCCCGTCGACGATCACACCGCCGACGACGATTCCGGCGACGATCCGGCCTTCGAGAAGGCGATCGAGGCGGTGTGGAAGAATGCGGCCGTCGACGCGCGCCGCGCGTATGAAACCGCGTTGGAGGGGCGGATCGCCGAGCCGGGCGGGATGCTCGCGCTGTATCGCTATCTGAACAGCCCCGAAGTGGCCGAAGTGGCATTCAGCAGCGATTTCGGCGCGGCGCTGGTGGAATCGTCGCCGCGGCATTTCGGGCGGCGCTACGTCGGCTGGTGGGAGACCCGCAACCTGCGGATGGTGGCGAACATCCGCGGCATTCTCGCGCGGCATCCCGGCGGCCGGGCGCTGACCATCGTGGGCGCCTCGCACAAGGGATATTTCGAAGCCTATCTGGGCATGATGCACGACCTGAAGCTGGCCGATGCAGCAGCCGTGCTGCGGTGATGTTGACGCTGCGCCATCCCCCCCGGTAATAGCGGCTTCCGGGCGGCCCTTTCCGGGTCGCCCTTGCTCTTTTCCAGGAGATGCCCCGTGACCATCACCGCACTGATGCCCGT
>JAYRJH010000304.1:0-3957 GCA_041906415.1 Sphingomonas sp.
GGGGAGCATCGACTGGAGGTTCGACAGCTTCTTCTCGTGGATCAGGATATACGGGTCGGCGAGCTCGACCTGCATCTTCTCCGGGTTGGTGATGAAGTAGGGCGACAGATAGCCGCGGTCGAACTGCATGCCCTCGACGACGTCCAGCTCGAATTCGAGGCCCTTGGCCTCCTCGACGGTGATGACGCCTTCCTTGCCGACCTTCTCCATCGCTTCCGCGATCTTCTCGCCGACCTCACGGTCGCCGTTGGCGGAGATGATGCCGACCTGCGCGATCTCGTTCGAGCCCGCGACGGCCTTCGAGCGCGCCTTGATGTCGTCCACCACCTTGTGGACGGCGATGTCGATGCCGCGCTTCAGGTCCATCGGGTTCATGCCGGCCGCGACCGACTTCATGCCCTCGCGCACGATCGCCTGGGCGAGCACGGTGGCGGTGGTGGTGCCGTCGCCCGCGACGTCGTTGGTCTTCGAGGCGACCTCGCGGACCATCTGCGCGCCCATGTTCTCGAACTTGTCCTTGAGCTCGATCTCCTTGGCGACGGAGACGCCGTCCTTGGTGATGCGCGGCGCGCCGAACGACTTGTCGATCACGACGTTGCGGCCCTTCGGCCCCAAAGTGACCTTCACAGCGTCGGCGAGGATGTCCACGCCCTTCAGAATCCGCTCGCGCGCGTCGCGCGAGAATTTCACGTCCTTGGCTGCCATGTGGCTACCTTTCGAATTTGAGGAGGTTCAACGGGAGGCGATCAGCCCTCGACGATGCCGAGGATGTCGCTTTCCTTCATGATGAGCAGGTCTTCGCCGTTCACCTTCACTTCGGTGCCGGACCATTTGCCGAACAGGATGCGGTCGCCCGCCTTGACGTCCAGCGGCGTGACCTTGCCGTCTTCGGCCTTGACACCGGCGCCGGCGGCGACGACTTCGCCTTCCTGCGGCTTTTCCTTGGCGGTGTCGGGGATGATGATCCCGCCGGCCGTCTTCTCCTCCGCCTCGACGCGGCGAACGAGAACGCGGTCGTGCAACGGACGAAAGTTCATTGCTATACCCTCTCTAAGGCAATGTGACAGTTCGTTGGCACTCTTGCATGTCGAGTGCCAGCGGAAGCGCATATGTGTGCGAAGCCCCGGGCCGTCAATGGCGACCCGGGGCAAAAATTTCGCCTGAGAGGTTTCGGGCGGGGGGCCGTTCGGAAAACGCGGCGGAACTCCGTCGGTCCGATGCCTCAGCGGCAGCGCACCTGGCCGCGATCGATCGAGCGGCCCAGCAGCGCGCCGCCCGCGCCGCCCACCAGCGTGCCCAGCGTATCGCCGCCGATCACGTTGCCGAGCAGGCCGCCCGCCACCGCGCCGACCACCAGCCCGGTGGTGCCGTCGTTGCGGCGGCAGTAATAACGCCCGTCGCGCCCGCGATAGATGCGGTCGTGGCGGCCGAGGCGGCGCTCCTTGTAGCGGCCGGGGCGATAAGCGCGCGAGGCATCCCAGCCATTGCGGTCGCCTTGCCAGCGATGATCGCGCCGCTGTGCTTCCGCCGACGCCGGGAAGGCGACCGGGGCCGCGAGCATGGCGGCTGCGAAAATGGCGGGGACGAATCCGATGCGCATGAAAAATTCTCCTTCCAACGAAGGGGCGAACGTTTTCGTTACGTAAAAGGTTCAATTCGGCCGGCCCGGCGACGGGGAAAATGCGGCGATTCCACAACATGGCTGAAGGAAACGTCCGTTCGCCGATGGCGGCTGGACAAAAGCCGCGTTGACGCCGCGCGCGTTGGCGATACGGCGCGGCAATGTCGTCCATCGATTCGCGCCGCCCGATGCCGCTCCACGATTTCCTGCGCGGCGGCGTCGCGCATCACGGCCAGCGAACGGCGCTGGAAATTCCGCCGGGCCGCAACCGCGCCGACCGCCGGAGCCTGAGCTATGCCGCGCTGGATGCGGCGTCCGATCGGCTCGCGCTGCACCTCGCGCCGCTGGTGGCGGGAGAGGAGGCGATCGTCGCCATCCACCTGCCGCGCACCTCGCCCGCGCTTTATGTCGCGCAGCTCGGCGCGCTGAAGGCGGGGGCGGCGTTCACCTGTCTCGACCTCTCGTTTCCCGACGAGCGGATGCGCGAGATCGTGGAGGATGCCGACGCGCGCGTCGTGCTCACGGATCGCGCCGGCATCGCGCGGCTCGCCCCGGTCTGCGGAGATCGCGTCGGGTTGCTCGATGCGGAGGCGCTGCTCTCCGAAACGCCCCCGGCGGCCGCGCTGCCGGACGGGATCGCGCCCGACCGGCTCGCTTATGTGATCTACACCTCCGGCACCACGGGGAAGCCCAAGGGCGTGATGATCGAGCATCGCAACATCGCCAATCTGGTGGCGGGCGATCTTGCGGAGTTCGCCCTGGGGGCGGGGGACCGCGTGGTGCAGGGATCGTCCTGCGCCTATGATTCCTCGATCGAGGAGATATGGCTCGCCTTCGCCTCCGGCGCGACGCTGGTGGTGATGGACGACGATGCCGCGCGGCTCGGCCCCGATATCGTCCGCTGGCTGCGCGATGAGCGCGCCACGGTGTTCTGCCCGCCGCCGACTTTGCTGCGGAGCAGCGGCTGCGCCGATCCGGCGGCGGCCTTGCCCGATCTGAAGCTGCTCTATGTCGGCGGCGAGGCCCTGCCGCGCGATATCGCGGATCTGTGGTCCGTGGGGCGGAGGCTGGTCAACGGCTATGGGCCGACGGAATGCGCCGTCACCTGCCTGCGCGGCGATATCGTGGCGGGCGGGGCGATCACCATCGGCCGCCCGGTGCCGGGCATGTCGGCCTATGTGCTGGACGACGATCTCGCGATGCTGCCGGACGGGCAGCAGGGCGAATTGTGCATCGGCGGCGCCGGGGTCGCGCGCGGCTATCGCAACCGGCCGGAGCTGACCGCGGAAAAGTTCGTCGACCATCCCGCACTCGGCCGCCTGTATCGCACCGGCGATCTGGTGCATCGCGACGAGGAAGGGGACTTCTTCTACCACGGCCGCATCGACGCGCAGGTGAAGATCCGCGGCTATCGCGTCGAGCTTGGCGAGATCGAGATGCGGCTCGCCAGCCTGCCGGGCGTGCGCGCGGCGGGGTGCCGGCTTCAGGACCAGGATCTCGTGGCGTTCGTCGTCGCCGAAGATCCGGCCAACCCGCCCGATGCCGATGCGCTGCGCGCCGAACTCGCGCGCACCCTGCCGCGCTACATGGTGCCGGGGCGGATCGGGCTGATCGAGGCGCTGCCGGTCAGCGTCGGCGGCAAGCTCAACCGCGCGGCCCTGCCGGTGCTGGAGCTGGCAGACGTGCCCGCCGATCGCCACAACGTGCGGCCCGAAACGGAGATGGAGTGCCTGCTCGCCGCCGGCTATGCCGATATCCTGAAGCGCCCCGGCGGCGTTTCGGTGGAGGACGATTTCTTCGAGGACCTCGGCGGCGATTCGCTCAGCGCCGCCCTGCTGGTCACGCTGTTGCGCGAGGACCGGCGCACCGACTGGATCACGGTGAGCGACATCTACGACGCCCGCACCGTCCGGGCGTTGGCGCTGCTCGCGAACCGCGCCGCGCCTGAGGACGGGACGGCCGAAAGCGCCGACGATATCGCCGCCGCGCGCGAAGGGCGGGAGCGGCCGCTGCTCGCCAACTTCGTGCAGACCGGATGGCTGGGCGGGGAATTGCTGGTCGGCTCGTGGATTTCGTGGATCACCGCCTTCCGCCTGCTGCCGCCGGTGTTCGGGCGGATGGGGTTCGCGTCGTTCGTGCTGCTGTCCCCGTTGCTCGCCTTCGCGGCGATCGCGATCTACGTGCCCGCCTCGATTGCTTTCGCGGTGGCGGTGAAATGGCTCGTGATCGGGCGATACCGGCCGATCCGCGCGCCGGTGTGGAGCGGCTATTACCTGCGGCACTGGATCGTCTTCCAGGCGGCGCGGCTGGTGCCGTGGCCGCTGTTGCAGGGCACA
>JAYRJH010000305.1:0-3957 GCA_041906415.1 Sphingomonas sp.
CATCGGGGAAGCGCACCAGGTCCGTGCCCGGCTTCACCTCGGTCCATTCATAGTTCGAGAGGGCGGCGATCTGGATCTCGCTGTCGAAATGGCCGATATTGCAAACGATCGCCATCGGCTTCATCGCCTTCATGTGATCGGCGGTGATGACGTCGGCGTTGCCCGTGGCGGTGACGAAGATGTCCGCGCGCTTCACGGCCTCCTCCATCGTCACCACCTCATAGCCCTCCATCGCCGCCTGCAGCGCGCAGATCGGGTCGATTTCCGTGACCAGCACGCGCGCGCCGCCGTTGCGCAACGAAGCGGCCGAGCCCTTGCCCACATCGCCGAAGCCCGCGACGCAGGCGATCTTGCCGGCCAGCATCACGTCGGTCGCGCGGCGGATCGCATCGACCAGAGATTCCTTGCAGCCGTAGAGGTTGTCGAACTTCGACTTGGTGACGGAATCGTTCACGTTGATCGCCGGGAAGGGCAGCTCGCCCTTCTTCGCGATCTCATAGAGGCGGTGGACGCCGGTGGTGGTTTCTTCCGACACGCCCTTCAGGTTCTTCACCGTCTCGGTGAGATAGCCCGGCTTCCTCGCGATGAACGCCTTGAGCGCGCGCTGGAACTCCACCTCCTCGGCATTCTCTGGCTCACCGAACTGCTCGCCGCGCTCCAGCTTCGCGCCCCACAGGGCGAACATGGTGGCGTCGCCGCCGTCGTCGAGGATGATGTTGGCCGTCTGCCCTTTGCCGTCATCCCAGTCGAAGATCGAGCCGACATAATCCCAATATTCGGCAAGGCTCTCGCCCTTCACCGCGAACACCGGGATGCCGGCGGCGGCGATGGCGGCGGCGGCATGGTCCTGCGTCGAGAAGATGTTGCAGGTCGCCCAGCGCACGTCCGCGCCCAGCGCGGTCAGCGTCTCGATCAGCACGGCGGTCTGGATCGTCATGTGCAGCGATCCGGTGATGCGCGCGCCCTTCAGCGGCTGCGACGCGCCGAATTCCTCGCGCAGCGCCATCAGGCCCGGCATCTCGGTTTCGGCGATCTCGATTTCCTTGCGGCCGAAATCGGCGAGGTTGATGTCGGCAATGACATAATCGTTGGTCGGGCGATCGAGCACGGTGGCCACGGCGAAAATCTCCGGATGAATGGAATGGTCGCGCCCTTAGCCGCGCGCGGCCTTCGATGCAAATATAAAGATATCTTTATGTCACGCCCTGCCAGCTTCCCCGGAGAGCAGCCGCGGATCGATGCCCGCGCCGGAAAAGCCGCGCGTCCAGCGATCGTCCGGCGGCGTATCGAACAGAAGCGCCTCGTCGGCCGGGGTATTGAACCAGCCGTGCCGTGTCATTTCTCCGTCGAGCTGCCCCGCGCCCCAGCCCGCATAGCCGAGCGCGACCAGCCAGCGCGACGGCCCCGCGCCGCTCGCTATGGCGCGCAGCGCATCCAGCGTGGCGGAGAGTGCCCAGCGCCCGGCCACGTCGATCGTCTCCGCCCCGCTCCAGTCCCGGCTGTGGAGGACGAAGCCGCGCCGCTCCTCCACCGGGCCGCCGCGATGGATGGGCGCGTCGGGGGCCGCGCCGGGATCGATATCGAGCTGGCGGAGCATGTCGTGCAGCGTCAGCCCCTCGATCGTTGCGCCGATATCGATTCCCATAGCGCCGTCCGCGTCATGCGCGCAGATCGCGATCACAGCCTGCTCGAAGCGCGGATCGCCGATCCCGGGCATGGCGAGCAGGAACTGGCCGGAAAGAAAGGTGGCTGTCTCCATGGCGATCACCCATACCCGCCGCAGGCCGCGCTTGAAAATCCCGCTCGCGGCTGCAACCTAGCTTAACGCCGCATTTACGCGGCTTCAGGAGATTTCGAGATGACTATCAAGGTTGGCGACAGGCTGCCCAAGGCGCCATTCGTCAAGGCGACGGCCAACGGCCCCGAGGCGGTGGATAGCGAGGAATTCTTCAAGGGCCGTCGCGTGGCGCTGTTCGCCGTCCCCGGCGCGTTCACCCCGACCTGCTCCGCCAAGCACCTTCCCGGCTTCGTCGAAAAGGCGGCCGAGCTGAAGGCGAAGGGCGTGGACGAGGTGGCCTGCACCTCCGTCAACGATGCGTTCGTGATGGGCGCATGGGCGAAGTCGAGCGGCGCGGAGAACATCACCATGCTGGCCGACGGCAATGGCGCGTTCGCCCAGGCGATCGGACTGACCATGGACGGCTCCAAGTTCGGCATGGGCCAGCGCAGCCAGCGTTATTCGATGATCGTGAACGACGGCGTGGTCGAACAGCTCAACATCGAAGCGCCCGGCGAATTCAAGGTGAGCAGCGCGGAGCACATGCTCGGCGCGCTCTGAGGGGTAATCGGAGGGAGCCTGCTCCCTCCCCATCCCCCGTTCAGGGCGAGCGGGGCGGATCCTGCCGCGCCACCGTCATCGTGGCGATCAGGCCGGGGCCATTGTCGCCCAGGGTGAGGGTGCCGCCGTGCAGGTGCGCCACGGCCGCGACGAGCGAGAGGCCAAGCCCGGCCCCGCCTTCATGCCGCGCGGCATCCAGCCTGCCGAAGCGTTTGAGCGCGTCCTCGCGCGCTTCCGGCGGGATGCCCGCGCCGCGATCCGCGACGCTGATCGCCACCGTGTCCGGCCCGGCGACCGCCGACAGGGTAATCGCCCCCGCGCCGTATTTCAGCGCATTGTCCACTAGATTGGCGAGCGCCTGCCCCAGCATCTCGCGATTGGCGTTGATCGCGATCGGCCCGGCCGCCCCTACCGCGATGCTCATGCCGCGATCCTCCGCCAGCGGGCCGAACATGTCGGCGAGATCCTCCAGCATCGCGCCGATCTCCACCTCGCCGAACGCCTCGCGCCCGAGCCCGGCCTCGGCGCGGGTGATGCGCAGGGCGGTGTCCAGCATCGCCAGCAGCCGCTCGCCCTCCTCCATCGCGCGGAGGATCAGCGCGCGGCCGGCCTCGTCCGGCGCGGCGGCGAGCGCGCGCTCCAGCGTGGCGCGCAGGCGGGTCAGCGGCGCGCGCAGATCGTGCGCCAGACCATCGGTGGCCACTTTCAGCTCGCCGACCAGCGCCGCGATCCGGTCGAGCATCGCGTTCACGGCGCGGGCCAGCGCCTCGAACGCGTCATTCCCGCCGCCCAGCGGCACGCGCCGCGCGAGGTCGCCCGCCGCCACCGCATCCGCCGTGGCGACCGTCCGCCCGAGCCGTCGCTCGATCATCCGCGCCGCGATCACGCCGGCCGCGCCCGCGAAGATCAGCGCCACCGCCATCGCGAGCAGCATCGCTTCCTCCATCGCGCGGGCGAAGCGCAATTCGCTCTCGATCACATGTCCCGCCAGCAGCAGCCCTCCATCGGGCAGGCGCGTTGCGATGACGCGCATCCGTTCCGAAAGGTCGCGATCGATGCGGAAGATCTCGATCGTCACCGCGCCGCCGCCGGGCACCACGGTCGGCGGCCAGGCCGCCACGTTGCCGGCAAGGAAACGTCCCTCGCCGTTCGTCAGCAGCAGCACCATCTGCGGCCCGCGCCCGCGAATCAGCCGCGAGACTTCCGCTCGCACCGCGGGAGTGCCGCCGCGCCGCCAGGTGGCGAGCAGCCCGCGCCGCACGCGCTCCGCCCCTTCCTCCGCGACGGCCGTGATCTGGGCGCGGGTGATCTCCCGCACGGTGCCGAGCGCGATCCCCGCCCCCGCCAGCTGCAGCCCGAACACCAGCGCGGCGAAGCGCAAGGTGGTGGAACGGGGAAGCCGCAGGCCTATCGCTCGACGCCCAGCTTGTAGCCCGCGCCGCGCACCGTATGCAGCAGCGGCCGGGCGAATCCCTCGTCGATCTTCTTGCGCAGCCGGCTGACGTGCACGTCCGTCACGTTGGTGCCCGGATCGAAGTGATAATCCCACACGCCTTCCAGCAGCATGGTGCGCGTCACCACCTGATCGACATGGCGCAACAGATATTCGAGCAGGCGGA
>JAYRJH010000306.1:0-3951 GCA_041906415.1 Sphingomonas sp.
GCGTGGGCGGGAGGCGGCGGGCGCGGCATGCGGCCGGTCGGCGAACGCGCCGCGCTGCCCGATGCGATCGCGCGCTGCGCGTCGGAAGCGCGGGCGAGCTTCGGCTCCGACGCGGTCTATGTCGAGCAGTTCCTGCCCGATGCGCGTCATGTCGAGGTGCAGATCATCGGTGACGGCACCGGCCGCGCGACGCATCTGTGGGAGCGCGAATGTTCGCTCCAGCGCCAGCGGCAGAAGATCATCGAGATCGCGCCCGCGCCTTTCCTGCCCCAGGCGACGCGCGAGCGGCTGCTGGCGGCGGCGGTGAAGCTGGGCGGCGCGCTCGCCTATCGCGGGGTCGGCACGATCGAGTTCCTCGTCGATCGCAACGGCGTGGATTTCTATTTCATCGAGGCCAATGCCCGCCTTCAGGTGGAGCATACGGTGACTGAGGCCGTGACCGGCCTTGATCTGGTCGCGCTGCAGCTCGCGATCGCCGATGGCGCGACATTGGACGCATGCGGGTTGGGCGACCGGCCGCCGGCCCCGCGCGGCATCGCGATCCAGGCGCGCGTCAATGCGGAGACCATGGGCGAGGACGGCACGCCCCGCGCCGCCGCGGGCGTCATCACGCGCTACGAGCCGCCATCGGGGCCGGGGGTGCGCGTCGATGGCTATGGTCACGGCGGCTATGCGATCAGTCCGCGTTTCGATTCCCTGCTCGCCAAGGTGATCGTCCATGTCGCATCCGGGGATTGGACGACCATCCTGAAGGCCGCCGACCGCGCGCTGGCCGAGTTCGCGATAGAGGGCGTCTCCACCAACATCGGCTTCCTGCGCGCCGTGCTGCGCGATGAGCAGGTGATCGCGGGCGATTTGCGCACCACTCTGGTCGCCGTGCATCTCGACGCGCTGCGCGCCGCCGCGCGCGTGCTGGAGCCTGTCCACGCCGTATCGACCGGCGCGGTCGCGCGGGAACGGACGGTGGCGGTGCCGCCGGGCAATATCGCGCTGGCCGCGCCGCTCTCCGGCGTATTGACCCTGATGGAGGTCGCGCCGGGGGAGGAGGTTCGCGCCGGGCAGACGATCGCGATCATGGAAGCGATGAAGCTGGAGCATGTCGTGCGGGCCGAAACCGGCGGCACGATCACGGCGATCCTGCCCGCGATCGGCACGGTGCTGGCGGAGGGCGCGCCGATCGCCTTCATGGCGCCGGACGATGCCGCCGGGGAGGCGCTGACGGAGGAGGCGCTGCCCGATCCCGATCATATCCGCCCCGATCTCGCGCAATTCCTCGAACGCCGCGCGCTGACGCTGGATGAAGCACGGCCCGATGCGGTCGCGAAGCGCCACAGGCTCGGCTATCGCACCGCGCGGGAGAATATCGCCGATCTCGCCGATCCCGGCAGCTTCGTCGAATATGGCTCGCTGGTGATCGCCGGCCAGCGGCTCCGCCGCCCGCTGGACGACCTGATCGTCAGCACGCCCGCCGACGGGATGGTCACGGGGATCGGCTGCGTCAATCGCGCGCAATTCGGGGCGGAGGCCTCGCGCTGCGTCATCATGTCCTACGATTATACCGTGCTTGCGGGCACGCAGGGCATGAAGAACCACGAGAAGACCGACCGCATGTATGAGCTGGCGGAGCAATGGCGCCTGCCGGTGATCCTGTTCGCGGAAAGCGGTGGAGGACGCCCCGGCGATACCGACCGCCCCGCCGGCGGGGGCATCTTCAACACGCGCGCCTTCGGCCTGCAGGGCAAGTTGAGCGGGCTGGTGCCGCAGGTCGGCATCGCCAACGGGCGCTGCTTCGCCGGGGCGGCAGTGCTGCTCGGCTGCTGCGACGTGGTGATCGCGACCGAAGGCTCGACGCTCGGCGTCGGCGGGCCGGCGATGATCGAGGGCGGCGGGCTGGGCGTCTACACGCCGGAAGAAGTCGGCCCCGTGGCGGTGCAATCGCCAAACGGCGTGATCGATATCGTCGCGAAGGACGAGGCGGACGCGGTGCGCTTCGCCAAGCGCTATCTGTCCTATTTCCAGGGGCGGATCGACGATTGGGAATGTGCCGACCAGCGGTTGCTGCGCCATCTGGTGCCGGAAAACCGCCTGCGCGCCTATGACGTGCGCAAGGTGATCGAAACCTTGTGCGACACCGGATCGGTGCTGGAACTGCGCCATCAGTTCGGCCGCGCCGCCATCACCGCGCTCGCCCGGATCGAGGGGCGGCCGGTGGGCGTGATCGCCAACAATTCCGCGCATCTGGGCGGCGCGGTGGACAGCGACGCGGCCGACAAATGCTCCCGCTTCATGCAGTTATGTGACGCCTATGACCTGCCGATCGTCGTGCTTGCCGACACGCCCGGCAACATGGTGGGGCCGGAAGCGGAGAAGACCGGATTGATCCGCCACTGCTGCCGCATGTTCGTCACCGGCCCGAACCTGACGGTGCCGGTGTTCTCGATCGTGCTGCGCAAGGCTTACGGATTGGGCGTGATGGCGATGGTTGGCGGGCATAGCCAGGCATCCTTCTTCACCTTCTCCTGGCCGACGGGCGAGTTCGGCGGGATGGGGCTGGAGGGGGCGATCAAGCTGGGCTTCCGCAAGGAGATGGAGGCGATCGCCGACCCGATCGAGCGCGAGGCGTGGTTCAGGGAACGCGTCGCAAGATCCTATGAGAACGGCAAGGCGCTCACCGTCGCCATGGGCTTCGACTTCGACGATGTGATCGATCCGGCGGAAACCCGCGCCCGCATCGTCGCCGGGCTGGAAAGCACGCCGCTTCCGCCGCGCACCGGCAAGAAGCGCCCGTTCATCGATACATGGTGACGCGTCATCCGGCGCGCGCACATCGGCCGAAACGGGAAATCGGCCCCTGCGGAGAGGTCATGCAATGGCATTGAAGCAACAGCACCGGCCTTCGCCCCTCGCCGGGATCGCCGTCCTCGAATCCTCGGACGATATCGCGGCGCGTTATTGTGGACGGATGTTCTCGATTCTGGGCGCGCGCGTCTTCCGCGTCGGGAGCGCGCCGGCAGAGGCAGCCGATCCGGTCGATCCGTGGCTCGATCAGGACAAGATCGCCGTGGCCTCGATCGAGCGGGGGCTTGCGATGCTGGAGGATCATCCCGCGCCGCTGCGCGTGCTGCTCGCGGGCCAGTCGCCCGATGCGGTGGAGGCCGCGGACCGGCTGCTGGAGGCGCGCGGATTCGAGGCGCTTCGGCTCGGCATCACCTGGTTCGGGCATGACGGCCCGTTCCGCGACTGGCACGGCGACGACGCGCTCGTCCATGCGCTGACCGGGATCGCGGCGTCGTTCGGCGCCAGGGAGGGGCCGCCGATGCTGCCGCAGGGGTTCGCGCCGCAGATCACCGCCGGGGCCACCCTGTTCGTCGGCGCGCTCGCGGCTTTGTGGGGGCGCAGGCACGGCGGGACGACGCGCCGGATCGATGTGAATGTGCTCGAAGCCGCGATGTGCTTCACCGAGCCGACGCCGCCGATCTTCGAGGCGAGCGGGATCAGGCCCGTGCGGCAGGGGGTCAATCGCTTCGGCGGCAATCATCCGACCACCGTATATCGCACGCGCGACGGCTGGCTGGGCGTGACGACGCTCACGCCCGCGCAATGGGCTGGTCTCGCCGATCTGGTCGGGCGGCCGGAATGGGCGGCCGATCCCCGCTTCGCCACCTCACGCGCGCGGACCGAGCATGCCGATCTGATCGATGCCGAACTGAACGCCATCTTCCCCGCCGACACTACGGAGCATTGGCTGATCGGCGGGCAGCAGCGCCGCGTGCCGCTGGCACCGGTGCCGGATCACCGGGAATTACTGCGGACCGAACATTGGCGCGAGCGCGGCAGCTTCGCCCTGCTGCCCGGCGCGGAAGGCGTGCTGGCTCCCGGCCTGCCGTTCCGGATCCTGACCGACGGCGCGCCTTGCCCCGAACGCGCCGGTCCGGTCCCGCGCACGCCGCT
>JAYRJH010000307.1:0-3945 GCA_041906415.1 Sphingomonas sp.
CGACGGATCGGATCTGAACGGGCTGGAATACGCCTGCGTCGACGTCGGTGATCCCGATGCGATCGAAGCGGCCGCGCTGCCGTTCGACCGGCTCGACGTGCTGATCCTGTGCCAGGGCACAGTCGTCTACAAGCGCGGCGAGTTCGAGCGGGCGGGGTGGGATCGCGTGATGGCGGTCAACCTCGACAGCCTGATGCATTGCGCCCGCAAGTTCCGCGCGCAGCTTGCCGGGAGTCATGGATCGATCGTGATCGTCAGTTCCGTATCGGGGCTGAAGGCGAATATCGGCAACCCGGCCTATGCCGCGTCCAAGGCCGGCGCGATCAGCCTGACCAGGACCCTGGGGCAGGCGTTCGCGGCGGACGGCATCCGCGTCAATGGCCTCGCGCCGGGCCTCGTCGATACCAAGCTGACCAGGGTGACGACCGGGAACGCCGATCGTCTGAAAGGCGCGCTCGCCGCCATCCCGCAGCATCGCATGGGCACGCCCGACGACATGGCCGGTGTCGCGATCTTCCTCGCCTCGCCGCTCGCGGCATATGTCACCGGCCACACAATCGTGGTCGATGGCGGCCTCACGCTCTAGGAGAAGCAGATGAAGGCGCTTCGCTACCATGGCGCGTGCGACGTGCGCTACGAATCGATGGACGATCCAGTGCCGCAATCGGATCGCGATGCGATCGTGAAGGTGGAAGCCTGCTCGATCTGCGGCAGCGACCTGCACATCTATCACGGCCACGGCTTCTCGGAGGACACGGGTTTCTGCGTCGGCCATGAGGCGGTGGGCGAAGTGGTGGAGATCGGGCGCGGCGTCGCCCGGCTGAAGGTCGGGGACAAGGTTATGCTCCCCGCGGCTGTCGGCTGCGGCAAGTGCCGTTCCTGTCTTGCCGGGGTGGTGAGCCTTTGCGAATTCGGGCTGGCCGGATGCTACGGCCTCTCCGCGCGCTTGCAGGGATCGCAGGCGGAGGCCGTGCGCGTGCCGGCGGCGGACATGAATGCGGTGCCCATCCCCGAAGGCATCTCGCAGGAACAGGCGCTTATGATGACGGACGCGATGGCGACCGCATGGTTCGGCGCGCGCAATGCCGATATCGCGCCGGGCAGCAGCGTGGCCGTGATCGGCCTCGGCCCGATCGGCCTGATGACGGTGGAGAGCGCGTTCGTGATGGGCGCGCATGTCGTCTACGCGATCGATCCGGTGCCGGAGCGCCGCGCGCTGGCGGAAGCCGCTGGCGCGATCGCGCTCCATCCCGACGTCGCGCTGGAGACGATCCGCGACGCCACGAAAGGCCGCAAGCTCGATTGCGCGGTGGAGGTGGTGGGCAGTGACGCGACGGTCGATCTCGCGCTGCGACTGGTGCGGCCGCGCGGCACTGTCTCCGTGATCGGCGTGCAGCAATCGCGCCGCTTCGCCTTCCCGCTGGAGCGGGCCTTCGCGGCCGGGCTGACCTTCCGGGCGGGGACTTGCTCCGTTCCCGAGGAACTGCCTGTCCTGTTCCCGCTGGTGCAATCGGGCCGGCTCCGCCCTGAACGCTATATCAGCCATCGCCTTCCGCTCAGCGCGGGCGCGGAAGCTTATGCGATGTTCGAGCGGAGAGAGGAGGGCGCGATGAAGATGATTCTGCGTCCCGATTGAGCACGGGATCGTTGCGGCGGTTCCACTTGCCAGCGATGATGTTCCTCCCTTATCCTCCCGCATAATATTCGGGAGGATTTTCGTCAGGGAGGCAAAGCATATGGTGCCGATCTACAAGCGTTGCGCGGCCGAGACGTTCGGCACGTTCTGGCTCGTGTTGGGGGGATGCGGCAGCGCCGTGCTCTCCGCTGCCTTTCCCGACGTCGGCATCGGCCTGCTCGGCGTGGCGCTGGCCTTCGGGCTTACCGTGCTGACCATGGCCTATTCGATCGGCCACATCTCCGGCTGCCATCTCAATCCGGCGGTTACGATCGGGCTGTGGGCGGGCAAGCGCTTCCCGGCGAAGGACATCCTTCCCTATGTCGTGGCGCAGGTGATCGGCGCGGTGATCGCCGCGGCCCTGCTCTGGTGCGTCGCCAGCGGGAAACCGGGGTTCGAGCTTGCGCCCAACGGCCTCGCCGTGAACGGCTATGATGCGCAGTCGCCGGGCGGCTACAGCCTCCATGCCGGTTTCGTGATGGAAGTGGTGATGACGTTCGGCTTCCTCACCATCATCATGGGTGCGACGGACACGCGCGCGCCGAGCGGCTTCGCGCCGATCGCGATCGGGCTGGGCCTGACGCTGATCCACCTCATCAGCATCCCCGTGACCAACACCTCGGTGAATCCGGCGCGCAGCACCGGCCCCGCGCTGATTGTCGGCGGCCTGGCCTTGCAGCAGCTCTGGCTGTTCTGGATCGCGCCGATCCTCGGCGGCGTGCTGGCCGGATTCGCCTATCGCACGCTGGCGGGCGACCCGCCGCTCGCTCCGCCGATCGTCGGCGAGCCGATCCACTGATGACGGACGGCCGGTAGCGGTGCGGAAGAAAGCCCGCACCGGCCTTCTCGGAGGATCGTTCAACCCGGCGCATCGCGGCCATCGCGGCATCAGCCTCGCCGCGATCCGCGCGCTGGGGCTGGATGAGATGTGGTGGCTCGTCTCGCCGGGCAATCCGCTGAAGCCCTTGGAGGGCATGGCCCCGCTCGCCGCGCGGCTCGCCTCCGCCCGCGCGATGGCGCGCCACGCGCCGATCCGCGCGACCGACATCGAGCGTCGGCTCGGCACGCGCTACACCGCCGACACGCTCGCCGCATTGGTGCGGCGCTATCCGAAGCGACGCTTCATCTGGGTGATGGGAGCGGATAATCTCGCCCAGTTCCACCGCTGGCGCGACTGGCGGAAGATCGCACGGACGGTTCCGATTGCGGTGATCGCCCGGCCGGGATATGATGTGCCTGCCCATGCGGCTCCCGCAATGGGCTGGCTGCGGCGCTTCCAGAGGCCCGCGTGCCAGGCTGGGAACTGGACCGAGTGGAGTGTGCCGGCGCTGGTGCTGCTACGTTTCCGTCCCGATCCGACATCCGCGACGCAGATTCGCGCCGCTGATCCTGACTGGCATCGCCGCTATACCGGCGCCGAGCCGAAACCTTTTGCCCAGGAGTAACCTTGCCCGCATCCGCCAACGCCTATCGATCGCCCGATGCCGACAGCGTCGCGGCGCTCCATAAGCTCGTGCTCGACAGCCTCGATGACGATCAGGCCGTCGATATGATCTCGATCCCGCTCGCCGGGAAATCCTCGATCGCCGATCATATGGTGATCGCGTCGGGCCGCTCGACGCGTCAGGTCGCCTCGATGGCGATGAAGCTGGCGGAGAAGGTCAAGGCCCGGACCGGCCAGACGCCCCGGATCGAGGGGCTTCCCACGGCGGACTGGGTGCTGATCGACGCGGGCGACGTGATCGTCCACCTGTTCCGCCCGGAGGTGCGCAGCTTCTACAATCTCGAACGCATGTGGTCGTTCGGGGACGCGCCCGCGCCGACTGCCGGGGACGCCTGAACTGCTGCTGCATATCGTGGCGCGCGGCCGGATCGGCCGTTCGCCGGAAGCGGAGCTGGTCGACCGTTATCTGAAGCGGATCGTCTGGCCGACGAAGATCACCGAATTGCCCGATACCGGCGGCCGCATCCCCGATGCGCCGCCGCAGACCCGCCGCGTGCTGCTGGACGAGCGCGGCGAGGTGATGGGCTCGATGGCCTTCGCGCAAAAGATCGGCCGCTGGCGCGACGATGGCGTGCGCGAGGCGCGCTTCATGATCGGCGCGGCGGACGGCTTCGACGACGCCGCGCGGGAGGAGGCGAACCTGCTCCTCTCTTTCGGCCGCGCGACGTGGCCGCATCTGCTGGCGCGCGCGATGCTGGCCGAGCAATTGTTCCGCGCCACCTCGATTCTTGCCAATCATCCCTATCATCGCGAAGGATGAACGAAT
>JAYRJH010000002.1:0-24625 GCA_041906415.1 Sphingomonas sp.
GAAACCGGCCGCGAAAAGGTCGCCCGCGCCCGTGGTGTCCACCACCTTGTCCACCGGAGCGGCGGAGACCTGGACACGCTCGCCGTCCGCGATCGCCATCGCGCCCTTCTCGCTCAGCGTGACGACCAGCAAGGGCACGTTCGCCTGCACGGCTGCGATCGCCGCTTCCACATCGCCGGTTTCGGTGAGACACATGATTTCCGCCTCATTGGCGAACAGCACGTCGATCAGGCCGTGCTCGATCAGATCGAGGAAAGCCGCGCGGTGGCGCTCGATCACGAACTCCGCCGAGAGCGTGAAGGCCACCTTGCGCCCGGCCGCGCGAGCCACGTCGATCGCTGCGCGCATCGCAGCGCGCGGCTCTTCCGGGTCCCAAAGATAGCCTTCGAGATAGAGATATTGCGCGTCGGCGATCAGGTCGCGGTCCAGCGCCTGCGCCGGCAGATAGTGAGACGCGCCGAGGAAGGTGTTCATCGTGCGCTGCCCGTCCGGCGTCACGAAGATCAGGCAGCGGCCGGTTGTCGGCTGGCCGGGGCGGACAGCGGTGTCGAAGCGGATGCCGGCCGCGCGGATGTCATGCCCGAAGACCTGGCCGAGCTGATCGTCCGCCACCTGCCCGATGAAGCCGCACTTGCCGCCCAGCGAGGCGATGCCTGCGATGGTGTTCGCGGCCGATCCGCCGGAAACCTCCTGCCCCGGCCCCATCTTCGCATAGAGCGCATCGGCCTCCTCCGGGGAGAAGACGAGTTGCATCGCGCCCTTGGTCATGCCGTTTTCGGCGATGAAATCGTCCGTGGCGGGGGCGATGATGTCGACGATCGCATTGCCGATCGCGACGACGGCGTAATTGGGCTTGCTCAAGAAAGGAAATCCCCAACGGGTTGTAGCTGGCGAGCGCCCTAGTGTCGCTGTCCACCTTGCGCAACCACTCGCGACCTAGCATTCCGCAAGCGAAGGCTTTCGACGGAGACGGATATGAGGATCGGGGTTCTGGCGAGCGCGATATTGCTGGCGGGCTGCGCCTCGACCGGAACGATGCCGCCCCCGGCGACGCCATCCAGGGCCGCCGTGCCGGTGCCATATAATGCGGCGGGGTTGGGGCGGGTGATCGGGCAGGACGCCGCCGCGCTGGTCAAGCTGTTCGGTCAGCCCGATGCGGACGTGCGGGAAGGCGATGCGCGCAAACTCCAGTTCCAGAGCCGCATCTGCGTGCTTGACGCGTATCTCTATCCAAGAGGGAAGGATGAGCCGCGCGTCACCTATGTCGACGCGCGGGAGCCGGACGGCAGCTCGATCGATCGCGCAAGCTGCGTCGCGGCATTGACGCGGCGCGAGGGGAATCGCTGAATCACCCCAGCAGGAACGTCCCCTCGATCACCGTCACGCAATCGCCGCCCAGCACCACGCGATCACCCGAGAGGCGGCAGGTGAGCCGCCCGCCGCGCCTGCTCGCCTGGAACGCGGTGAAATTGTCCCGCCCCAGCCGCTTCGCCCAATAAGGCGCGAGAACCGCATGGGCGGAGCCAGTCACCGGATCCTCATCGATCGCATGGGCGGGCGCGAAGCAGCGGCTGATGACGTCGCTGTCGTCGCCCGGCGCGGAGACAATCGTCAGCCAGTCCCCCACCTTCGCCAGCGCGCGGAAATCGGGATCGAGCGCGCGGACGATATCGGCGCTCTCCACCACCACCAGGCTGTAGCGGCTGGAATGCCACAGGGTTTCGACCGCATCCGCCAGCCCCAGCGCGGAAACGACATCCGGCAGCGGCTTCGGCGCTGGCGCCCATGCCGGCAGTTCCATCGCATAGCCGGCGCCGGCGCGCGCCACCTCAAGCACGCCGGCCTTGCGCGTGCGGAAGCGCACCTTGTCGCGCCCGGGATCGGAGGACAGCACGAAATGCCCGCTCGCCAGCGTGGCGTGGCCGCACATCTCCACCTCCGACGCGGGCGTGAACCAGCGCAACTCGAAATCCGCCGCCCTGCTCTCGTCCGGCAGGATGAAGGCGGTTTCGGAGAGATTGTTCTCCGCCGCGATAGCCTGAAGAATGGCGTCGTCCAGCCAGGCGGCAAGCGGCATCACCGCCGCTGGATTGCCCTCGAAGGGAGCGCGGGCGAAAGCGTCGATCTGCGCGAAGGGAAGCCGCATCATATCCTCTTGCCGAACCAATGGGGGGTCACATCCGCCTCGATCAGCGGATTGTCGGTATCCTCATAGCCTTCCGGATCGAGATGGATCAGCACCTCCACCTTGGGGAAGGCGTCGCGGAGACGCTGCTCGACGTTGACGACGATCTCATGCGCCGCCGCCACGGTCAGGCCGCCGTCCACCTCCATGTGGAATTGCGCGAAATCATGGCTGCCGGAACGGCGGGTCCTGAAATCGTGGATGCCGCGAATCCCCGGCTGCCGCGCGGCGACCTCGATATAGGCGGCGCGCTGGTCCTCCGGCCACTCCTTGTCCATCAACTGGTCGATCGCCTGACTGGATGCCTGGAACGCCCCCCACGCCAGCCACAATGCGATGGCGATGCCGAACACCGGGTCTGCCCAATGCCAGCCGACGAACTGGTCGAGCACCAGCGCCACGATCACCGATCCGTTCAGCATCGCATCGGACTGGTAATGCAGGTTGTCCGCGCGGATCGCGATCGATCCGGTGCGGCGGATGATGCGGCGCTGATACCATAGCAGCGCGAGGGTCGCCGCGATCGCCAGCGCGGAGACGGTGATGCCGAAGCCGGCATCGCGCGTCGGCTCCGGACTGCCGAGCGCCGCGATCGCGCGCCAGGCGATGCCCACGGCCGATGCCGCGATCAGCGCGACCTGGAACAGCGCCGCCAGCGCCTCCGCCTTGCCATGGCCGAAGCGATGATCGTGATCCGCCGGCTCCGCCGCGAGCTTGACGCCATAGAGCGTGACGAGGCTGGCCAGCAGATCGAGCGCGGTATCGGCAAGCGAGCCGAGCATCGCCACCGATCCCGTGCGCCATGCGCCGAAGCCCTTGAGCAGCAGCAGCCCGCTCGCCATCGCCACGCTGGCCAGCGCGGCGCGCATCGCGAGCGGGATGATGCGGCGGCGTTCGTCCTGCGTCACGGGTAAAGTAGCCCTTCGCTCCAGCCGCCCGAGCCATCGGGCAGGAACAGGCGGCGCTCGTGCAGGCGGTGGGCGCGATCCTGCCAGAACTCGATCCGTTCCGGCGCGACGCGATAGCCGCCCCAATGCGGCGGGCGCGACACGTCCCGCCCCTCGAACCGCGCCTTCACTTCCTCGAACCGCGCCTCGAACGTCTCGCGCGCGTCGAGCGGGCGGGATTGGTCGGACGCCCATGCGCCGAGCTGCGAATCACGGCTGCGCGTGGCGAAATAGGCATCGCTCTCCGCTTCGCTCGCCCGTGACACCGGGCCTTCGACGCGTATCTGGCGGCGCAGCGATTTCCAGTGAAACAGCAGGGCGGCGTGCGGATTCACCTCTAGATCGCCGGCCTTGCGGCCCTCGCGATTGGTATAGAAGACGAAGCCGTCGCGCCCATGCCCCTTCAGCAGCACCATCCGCACGGACGGCCGCCCGCGCGAGTCGGCGGTCGCCAGCGCCATCGCATTGGAATCGTTCGGCTCACTGGCGCGGGCTTCGGCATACCATGTGTCGAACAGGGCAAAGGGATCGGTGCTCATGTGCCCGTCCATAGCGCGGGGCCGGGGCCCGTGCCAACGCGCGCGTCTTGAGCAGACTCGTCCACGCGCCTAAGGACGCGCCACAGATTTCCCGGAGTTCCCATGGCAGGCCATTCCAAGTTCAAGAACATCATGCACCGCAAGGGCGCGCAGGATAAGAAGCGCTCGGCGGCTTTCTCCAAGCTCAGCCGCGAAATCACCGTCGCCGCGAAGATGGGCACGCCCGATCCGGACATGAACCCGCGCCTGCGCGCCGCCGTCAACGCGGCCAAGGCGGCATCGATGCCGAAGGACAATATCGCCCGCGCCATCGACAAGGCGACCCGTGGCGACGCGGAGAATTACGAGGAAGTCCGCTACGAAGGCTTCGGCCCTGGCGGCGTGAGCCTCATCATCGAGGCGCTGACCGACAACCGCAACCGCACCGCCACCAACGTGCGCACCGCGGTGAGCAAGAACGGCGGCAACCTCGGCGCATCCGGCTCGGTGAGCCACGGCTTCGATCGCATGGGCCTCATCACCTATCCGGCGAGCGCGGGCGACGCGGAGAAGGTGTTCGAGGCGGCGCTGGAAGCCGGCGCTGAGGACGTGCAGTCGAGCGAGGACGGACACGAGATCTGGACGGCGCAGGCCGATCTCCACGAAGTCGCCCGCGCGCTGGAGCCGGTGCTGGGCGAATATGAGGGCGCGAAGCTCGCCTGGCGCCCGCAGACGATGGTGCAGGTGGACGAAGGCGACGCCGCCACCCTGTTCAAGCTGATCGACACGCTCGACGACGATGATGACGTGCAGCAGGTGTGGGGCAATTACGAGGTTTCCGACGAGGTGATGGAAAAGCTGGGGTGATTATCCTCGGCCTCGATCCCGGCCTCGGCACGACCGGCTGGGGCGTGATTCGGGCGGAGGGGAACCGGCTGTCGCATGTCGCGAACGGACGGTTGAAAACCGAGACGGCCGAGCCGCTGGCACGGCGGCTGGCGCATCTCGATTCGATGCTCGCCGCGCTGATCGCCGATCACGCCCCGCAGGCGGCGGCGGTGGAGGAGGTGTTCGTCAACAACAACCCGCAATCCACGCTCAAGCTGGGGCAGGCGCGGGGCGTCATCCTGCTGGCGGTGGCGCGGGCCGGGATCGAGCCGGGCGAATATGCCGCGCGGCTGGTGAAGAAGGCGGTGGTCGGCGTCGGCAATGCGGAGAAGGCGCAGGTCCACGCGATGGTCGCGCGGCTGTTGCCGGGGGTGAAGATCGCCGGCGCGGACGCCGCCGACGCGCTCGCTGTGGCGATCACCCACGCGCATCATCTCGCAAGCCGGCGGATGGGGGTCGTCTGACGAATGAAGAAGGGCGGGAGCCGCTGCCTCCCGCCCCTTTCCTCAATAGCGGCGCCCGTGTCGATAGCCCCAGCCGCCGCGCCAGTAACCGGGGCGGCCATAGCCCGGCCGGCCGTAGTAATGGTGATAATACCACGCGCGATACGGATAGGGCCGATAGGTCCAGCGGTTGTCGATGAACACCCACGGGCGATACCAGGCCGGGGCGGCGTAATAATAAGGCTGGCCATAGCCCTCGTAATAGAAGGTCGGCGCGCCACCGCGCACAACATAGCCTGGCGGGCAGCCGGGGCTGGTCGCGCCGCTGCTCGCGCTGCCGACGGCCGCGCCGCCGACCGCGCCCATCACGCCGCCGACCGCGAGGCCAGCTCCGCGATCGTGCCGCCCAGCGACGCTCGATCCGAGCAGCGCGCCCAGCAGGCCGCCGATCACCGCGCCGGTGCCGGCGTTGTTGCCGGAGCGGACGCAGTAACGCTGCGCCCAATCCTCGGCATAGGCCTCGTAACGGCGATCCTGCTCCTGTTGCTGGGCATAGGCCGGGTCGGCCTGATAGCCGGGTGGAGGCGGCGGCGGGCGCGTGCCGTCATAGCCTTGCGGCGCGTTGGTGGCATAGCCGTCCGGCGGCGGCGGCGCATCATACTGGCCCTGATACCGATCCTGATATTGCCCCTGATACTGGCCGTTGCCCTGCTGTTGCGGCGGGGGATAATCCCGCGGATAATCGCCCTGCTGCGGCGGAGGAGGCGGAGGCGGATAATTCTGCGCCGAAGCCGCCGCCAGAGGCGTCGCCACCGCGACCATCCCCGTCATCACCCGCATACCCAATTTGCCGAACCGGACTGCCATAAGACGATTCCCATCCATGTCTGTGCCGCATGCGCTACGCCCGCCAGTGTGAACCGGCGCTTACGGGCGCGCGGGGCGAAGCGACTTTCGCCGCAAGAATGTTCCTGTTATGTGCCCGACATGCAACACTCGGCCCTGTTTCGCCCATGATCGCGCATCTCAAGGGACGCCTTGAATCGACAGGCATCGACCATGCGGTGATCGACGTGGGCGGCGTGGGATATCTGGTCGGGGCTTCATCCCGCACGCTGGCCGCGATCGGACCTGTCGGCGAGGCGTGCCTGCTGTTCACCGAGATGCTGGTGGGAGAGGATTTCATCCGCCTCGTCGGCTTCGCGCGCGCCGATGAACGGGACTGGTTCCGGCTGCTTACCGGCGTGCAGGGCGTGGGCGCGCGCGTGGCGTTGGCGATCCTCTCCGCGCTGGAGCCGGCCGACCTCTCCCGCGCGATCGCCGCGCAGGACAAGGCGATGGTGGCGCGCGCAAACGGCGTCGGCCCGAAGCTCGCCGAGCGCATCGTGCGCGAGCTGAAGGACAAGACCGGCGGCATCGCGATCGGCCCCGGCAGCGGCGCGGGCGGCGTTCCCGTGGCGGGCGGCGCGAGCGCGGATGCGGTGTCGGCGCTGCTCAATCTCGGCTTCCGCCCGGCAGAGGCAAGTGCGGCGGTAGCGGCGGCGGAAGAAGAACTGGGCGGCGGCGCGACACTGGATGCGCTGGTGCGCCTCGCGCTGCGCAAGGCGGCGCGCTAGCGGCCAGCTTGCCAGCGCTTCCGGCCGTGGATAGGTTTTTTCGCCTATTGACGGGAGAACACCGATGAAGTGGCTTTCGCTTGCATCCATTGGCCTGTTGCTCGCCCCCGAAATCGCGATCGCGCAACAACATGCGCCACAGACCCGACCCGCTCCCGGCGCTCGTCCCGGAGGCAGCGGGCCAGGTGCCCGCCCCGGACAGGGTCAGCGCCCGCCAGGCGTGAGACCCAATCCCGGCGCCCGCCCGACCAATCCGGTCGTGCGTCCGCCAAATCCGGGTGTCCGTCCACCCAACCCCGGCGGCCAGCGTCCGCCCGTTACGCGTCCGCCGGTTGCGCATCCCCGGCCCGGCAACCCCCATCGTCCGCCTTCCGGCAACATCGGGCATCGTCCGCCGAACTTCCGGCCGATCCCTGCGCCGACCTACCGCTATCCGCGCGGCTATCGCTATCGCCGCTGGTCGGTGGGCCTGATCCTGCCCTCGCTTTTCCTGTCGAGCGCATATTATTTCAACAATTACGCCACTTACGGCATATACCCGCCGCCGCCGGGATATCGCTGGATACGTTACGGGCCGGATCTGCTGCTGGTGAACACGCGCAACGGCCGGATCGAGGACGTATTCTACGGCGCGTTCCGCTGATCGCATGAGGCGGAGCGGCTGCTTGCGGCCGCTCCGCCCCGATTTCACTTTCCCCGTGCGCGCGTTCTGTTTATGTCCCGGCGATGAGCGATGCCGAACGCCTGCTGACCCCCGCCCGCCGGCCGGAAGACGTCGACGCCGCGCTGCGGCCGAAGACGCTCGATGATTTCATCGGGCAGAAGGCGGCGCGGGAGAATCTGCGCGTGTTCATACAGGCGGCGAAATTTCGCGGCGACGCGCTGGATCATGTCCTGCTGTTCGGCCCGCCGGGTCTCGGCAAGACGACGCTCGCCCAGATCGTCGCGCGCGAGATGGGCGTGGGCTTCCGCGCCACGTCCGGCCCGGTGATCGCCAAGTCGGGCGATCTCGCGGCGCTGCTCACCAATCTCGAGGACGGCGACGTGCTGTTCATCGACGAGATCCATCGCCTCCAGCCCGCCGTGGAGGAAGTGCTCTATCCGGCGATGGAGGATCGCGCGCTCGATCTGATGATCGGCGAGGGGCCGTCGGCGCGGTCGGTCAGGATCGACCTGCCGCGCTTCACGCTCGTCGGCGCGACGACGCGGCAGGGGCTGCTCACCACGCCGCTGCGCGATCGCTTCGGCATCCCGGTCAGGCTGCAATTCTATACGGTGGACGAACTGGAGCATGTCGTGTCGCGCGCGGCGCGGCTGCTCGACCTGCATATCGCCAGCGACGGCGCGGCGGAGATCGCGCGGAGATCGCGCGGCACGCCGCGCATCGCCGGCCGCCTGTTGCGCCGGGTGCGCGACTTCGCCAATGTCGCGGGCGTGGCGGAGGTGGACGCGCGCGCGGCGGACGGCGCGCTCAACCGGCTGGAGGTGGACCACCTCGGGCTGGATGCGATGGACCGGCGCTATCTCACGATGATCGCGGACATCTATCGCGGCGGCCCGGTCGGCGTGGAGACGCTCGCCGCCGGCCTTTCCGAGCCGCGCGACACGATCGAGGAGGTGATCGAGCCTTTTCTGATCCAGCTCGGCCTGATCGCCCGCACCGCGCGTGGACGTATGCTCAACGCGGGCGGGTGGAAACATCTGGGGCTCAACCCGCCGGCGGGCGGGCAGGATGGATTATTCGATTGAGATGAATCCCTTGCAACTCTGGATATGGGCCAGCGCGGCGGCCGGCGCCTATTGCCTGATCCGCGCGATCCGCGACATCCGACAGAAACACTATGTCTGGGGTGCGTTCGGCCTGCTCAGCGCGGCGGTTTTCCTGCTCATGCCTGTGCCGACGATGCAAGCGATCAAGATCGATTTGCCCGCGCGCCCGACGGGGAAATAGCGCCCTACCCCCGCACCTGCCCTGCGCCGAGGCCGATCCACTTATAGGTCGTCAGCCCCTCCAGCGCGACGGGGCCACGCGCGTGGAGGCGGCCGGTGGCGATGCCGATCTCCGCGCCCAGCCCGAACTCGCCGCCGTCCGCGAATTGCGTCGAGGCATTCCACAGCACGATCGCCGAATCGACCTCCGCCAGGAAGCGCCGCGCCGCCGCCTCGTCGCTCGCGACAATCGCGTCGGTATGATGGGAGCCGTGCAGCGCGATATGCGTCAGCGCCGCCTCCAGTCCGTCGACGATCGCGACCGAGGCGATCGCGTCGAGATATTCGGTATCCCAATCCGCATCGTCCGCCGCGGCGATACCGGGTGCGATTCCCCGCGCCCGCGCGTCGCCCCGCACCTCGCATCCCGACTCCACCAGCGCCGCGATCAGCGCCGTCGGCTGAGGATAGGCCGCATCGATCAGCAGCGTCTCCATCGCGCCGCACACGCCGGTGCGCCGCATCTTCGCGTCGCGCACGATCCGCTCGGCCATGACGGGATCAGCGGAGGCGTGGACATAGATGTGGTTGATCCCGTCGAGATGCGCCAGCACCGGCACGCGCGCCTCTGCCTGCACGCGCGCGACGAGGCTCTTGCCCCCGCGCGGCACGATCAGGTCGATCGACCCGTCCGCCGCCAGCATCGCGCCCACGGCGGCGCGATCGGTGGTCGCGACGCGCTGCACCGCCGCCGCCGGCACGCCCGCCTGCTCCAGCCCGGCGACGAAGGCGCGGTGGATCGCGGCGTTGCTCTCCACCGCCTCCGATCCGCCGCGCAGCACCACGGCATTGCCGGACATCACGCACAAGGCTGCCGCATCGGCGGTGACGTTCGGACGGCTTTCGTAGATGATGCCGATCACGCCGATCGGCACGCGCACCCGGCGCAGCACGAGGCCGTTGGGCCGCACCGCCTCGTCGATCACCGCGCCGACCGGATCGGGAAGCGTCGCCACCGTAGCCACGCTGTCCGCCATGGCGCCGACGCGGCCTTCGTCCAGCCGCAGCCGATCAAGCATCGCGGGAGTCAGGCCGTTCGTCGCGCCGCGTTCCATGTCGATCGCATTGGCGGCGACGATCTCCGCGCTCTCATCACGCAACGCCTCGGCGGCGGCGCGCAGGCCGGCGCGGCGCTGTTCGGTGGAGAGGCGCGCCAGGCTGGAGGCGGCGACGCGGGCGTCCGCCGCGAGCGCGGCCCCCCACGCGGCGGGATTGCGGGTATCGAGCATGAAGCTGCCCTATCACGCTCCCCAAGATCACGCGAGGTTGCCGTTCGCGCGCGCGGCTCGTAAAGCGCGAGCCATGTCCGAAAAGCCGATGCTCGACCTGCTGATCGCCGCCCCAAGGGGCTTTTGCGCCGGGGTGGACCGCGCGATCCGCATCGTGGAGCTGGCGATCGAGAAACACGGCGCGCCCGTCTATGTGCGCCATGAGATCGTCCATAACAAATTCGTCGTGGAGACGCTGAAGTCGCAGGGCGCGATCTTCGTCGAGGAGCTGGACGAAGTGCCCGACGGGGCGCCGGTGGTCTTCTCCGCGCATGGCGTGCCCAAATCGGTGCCCGCCGATGCGCAATCGCGCGGGCTGGAATATCTCGACGCCACCTGCCCCCTGGTCAGCAAGGTCCACCGTCAGGCGGAGCGGCTCGTGGAGGCCGGGCGGCACATCGTCTTCATCGGCCATGCCGGCCATCCCGAGGTGATCGGCACATTCGGTCAGGTGCCGGAAGGCGCGATGACCTTGGTGCAGACGGTGGAGGATGTCGAGGCGCTGGCGCCCGCCGATCCCGGCAACCTCGCCTTCCTCACACAGACCACGCTTTCGGTGGATGACACGGCGGAGATGGTGGAGGCGCTCCAGCGGCGCTTCCCCTCGATCGTCGGGCCGCGCGGGGAGGATATCTGCTACGCCACCTCGAACCGCCAGGCGGCGGTGAAGGCGATCGCGGCGGATTGCGACGCGGTGCTGGTGGTCGGCGCGCCTTATTCCTCCAATTCGCTGCGGCTGGCGGAGGTTGCGGAGCGGCAGGGCGTGCGCGCCACGCTGATCCAGCGCGCGGCCGATCTCGACTGGTCGTTCCTGGAAGGCGTGAAGACCCTCGGCATCACGGCGGGCGCTTCCGCCCCGGAACTGCTGGTGCGCGAACTGATCGACCTGCTCGCTACCCGCTTCACGATCCGCGAGCGCGAGGTGGAGACGACGCGCGAATCGATCTCCTTCAAGCTGCCGCGCGGGCTGGACGCCGCCTGATCCATGGCCGTCTATACGCAGGTTTCGGCGGAGGCGCTGGCCGCCTTCCTGACGCGATACGACGTGGGCGAGCTGGTTTCCGCCAAGGGCATCGCCGAGGGCGTGGAGAATTCGAATTTCCTCGTCGAAACGACGCGCGACCGCTTCATCCTGACGCTCTACGAAAAGCGCGTTGCGGCGGCGGACCTGCCGTTCTTCATGGCGCTGCTCGATCATCTCGACGCGAGGGGCCTGCCGGTGCCGCCCGCGATCAAGGATCGCGACGGCGTGGAGATACAGGAGCTTGAGGGCCGCCCCGCGTGCCTGATCCGCTTCATGCCCGGCGTCTCGCTCTCACATCCCACGCCCGCTCAGGCGCTGGCGGCAGGCACCGCGATGGGCGAGATGCACCGCGCGCTGCGCGATTTCACGCAGACGCGCGCAAATTCGATGGGGGTCGATAGCTGGCGGCCGCTTTTCGAACGCTGCGGCCGCGGCCTCGACCGGATCGCGGCGGGCCTGCACGACGATCTGGCGCAGGCGCTGGACAAGGTCGAGGCCGCATGGCCACGCGACACGCTGGACGCGAGCGCGATTCACGCCGATCTCTTTCCTGACAACGTGTTGATGCTGGGCGACAAGGTCACCAGCCTGATCGATTTCTATTTCGCCTGCACCGATATCCGCGTCTACGATCTGGCGATCATGCATGGCGCATGGTCATTCGACGCGCAGGGCCGCAATTATGATGCGGCGATCGGCGACGCGCTGATCCGGGGCTATGGCCGGCATTTCGCGCTTTCCGATGCGGAGCGCGCGCATTTCGCCACGCTCGCCAGCGGGGCGTGCGTACGCTTCGCCCTGTCGCGCGCTTGGGACTGGCTCAACACGCCGCCCGACGCGCTGGTGATGCGGAAAGACCCGCTCGCCTATATGCGCCGCCTGCGTCACTACGATCCCGCACTGGCGAACCGCGTCGCATGAGCGAGCTGCCGATGGTCGAGGCGTTCACGGACGGCGCGTGCAAGGGCAATCCCGGCCCCGGCGGCTGGGGCGCGGTGCTGCGCATGGGCGCGCACGAGAAGGAACTTTCCGGCGGAGAGCCTTCCACCACCAACAACCGCATGGAGCTGACGGCGGCGATCGAGGCGCTCAACGCGCTCAGGCGCCCATGCCATGTGCGGCTGTTCACCGACAGCCGCTATGTGATGGACGGCCTGACCAAATGGATTCACGGCTGGCAGCGCAACGGCTGGAAAACCGCCGGCAAGCAGCCGGTGAAGAACGCGGAACTATGGCAGGCGCTGCTCGCCGCGGCAAAACGCCATCGGATCGAATGGGAATGGGTGAAAGGCCATGCCGGTCATCCTGAAAACGAGCGCGCGGACAAACTGGCCAGCGATGCGGCGCTGGCGGTGGGACGACAAGCCGGGCAGGCATGAGATACCGGCGGGCAGGCCGCTGCTGGGCGAAATGGTTCCCGATGGATATCGGCGCGGGGCAATTCATCGGCGCGCTGCAAACGGAAGTGATGCACCGGCAATGAGCATTGCCGCCGACAGACGCAATAAGTGTGGCAGATTTGTCGCACCGACAACCATCCCGCATTTCCGATGAAACTTCGCGACCTGTAAGCGGTTCTACGCACTCCTCATGTAGCTTTCGAGGTTGTTATGAAGAAGTTTCTGCTTGCCGCCGTGGCGGCCTTTTCGCTTCCCGTTGCCGCTCACGCGCAAGATCAGGGCGCCGCGCAGCCGACCGCGCCGGACGGCAGCAAGGCCTTCGGGTTCGAGCCTTATGTCGGCATCCTCGGCGGATATGACAATTACGACCGCCACAGCGATTTCGGCATCGGGAACGACGGCCACGGCAAGATGGACGGCGCGCTCATCGAAGGGGTCGCCGGCTTCAACCTCCCGCTCGGCCCCGCGTTCGTCGGTGTCGAGGGCAATGCCGCCAAGGGCTTCAAGGATATCGATTGGGAATATGGCGTGAGGGGCCGGATCGGCGCGCGCGCGGGCGAAACCGGCATGATCTATGCCTCGGCCGGCTATGAATGGGTGAATGGCCGTGCCGGGCGTGGTTTCCCCGATCGACACAATTGGGTCTATGGCCTGGGCGTCGAGGCCGGCCCAAAGATGATCGGCATCAACGGCATCAAGAATGAAGGCGTGCGCTTGCGCCTTCAGGTCGACACCTATGACTTCCAGTCGATCCGTCCGATGGCCGGCATCGTCTTCCACCTCTGATCGATCGCCGCAGGATGGGGCGCCGGTGCGAAACCATCGGCCCCCGTTCGCGTTCATTTTCGCTCAAGGAGCAGGAAAATGCGCAAGACCGCCATGATCTTCACGCTGGCCGCCACCGTCATGCTTGCCGGCTGCAACACCGTCTCCGGCGCGGGCAAGGACGCATCCTCCGCCGGCCAGGCCGTCACGAAGGCGGCGGACGAGAACAAATAGACCGTCGGCCCCGAAACGGATCGGCTGGCGGAGGAAATGCGCGCCCGTCCCGGAATGGGACGGGTTCGGATCATTCTTCCTCGATCGTCGGCGCATCCGGGCCGTTCTTCTTGATCGATTCGATCGCGTTCCTGGCGGAGGCCTTGCTCGAATAGCCTTCGGTCCAGAAGATCGTTTCGCTGTTATATTTGAAGTAAGCCACGAATTCGCCGGCCTTGTTCTTCTTGATCGTGAACTTGTGCGCCATCGAATACTCCTTCTTCCAGCTCAGGCGAGCTTATCGGCGAAGCGGGCGGGCGCATAGCGGCTAATGTCGATGCCGGAAGGCGGCGGATCGCCCAGTAACAGGGCCGCGCCGATCGCGGCCGCGGCGGGGGCGGTCTGTATGCCGAATCCTCCCTGCCCCGCGAACCAGAAGAAGCCCGGCGCGTCCGGCGCGAAGCCATAGACCGGCAGGCGATCGGGCGCGAAGCTGCGCAGGCCCGCCCATTTGCGCTCCACCTGCACCACGCGCCAGTCCACCGCCTGCTCCATCCGGTGAATCGCGATCGCCACGTCCAGCTCCTCCGGCTGGGCGTCGCACGGATCGACCGGCGTCTCATCATGCGGGGAGAGCCACAGCCGCCCGCCCGGCTCCGGCTTGAAATAAAAATCGCCGCCAAGATGCACGACGTGCGGCATGCCCATCGCCACCGGCGGATCGAGCCGGAGCTGCGCGAGCGTCCGCCGATAGGGCTGGATGCCGATCGGCCGCGCTCCCGCCGCCAACGCCACCTGATCGGCCCATGCGCCCGCGGCGTCAACCAGCACGTCCGCCTCGATCGCGCCCTCGCGCGTTTCGATCCGCCAGCGGCTTCCGACGCGCGCGGCGCGCTGCACCGCGTGGCGCAGCAGCAGGCGCGCGCCGGCCCTGCGCGCCTGCGCCAGCGCATCGGCATGGAGCGCGGCGACGTCGATATAGGCGCAGCTCGGCTCCATCACGCCGATCGTCCAGCCGGCGCGCAGGCCGGGGATGTAAGGCGCGGGATCGACCGGCTCCAGCAGCACGCCGGAACCGTCGAACTCCGCCATGAAGGCCTCGGCCGCCGATTCGTCCCCCGCCTGCCCGATGTGCAGCGAGCCGAGCGGCTGGAGATAGCCGCCGGCCTGCAATGCCTCTCCGGAAAGCGTGGTCAGCGGCTGGATGCCCGGCCCGCCATAGGTTTCGGACCAGAAGGCGGCGGAGCGGCCGGTGGCGTGATAGCCCGCCATCTCCTCCGCCTCCAGCAGGACAACGCGCGCGCGATCGCCGATCGCGGCCGCGAGGGAGGCGCCGGCGATCCCGGCGCCGATGATCGCGATATCGAAGCTCATCGCGCGTGCGTTTCGAGGAATCGGTCGATCGCCGCAAGCGCGCGATTGCGCACCGGATCGGCCTCGCGCAGCAATTCGTGCGCCGCTTCCGCGCCGAAGCGCTCCACCTGCGCCATGGGCAGCTTCGCCACGATGCGCAGCGCGGCGCGCGGATCGACCAGCCCGTCCGCCTCCGCGACCAGCATCAGGATCGGCACCCTCAGGCTGGCGAGCCGTGCATCCCGCTCCAGCGCGCGGGTGCCGGCAAAGGCCTGCGCCAGCCAGGACCAGCTTGGCGGGCCGAGCCGGATCTCCGGCTTTTCGGCATACCAATATTCCTCATCGGCGTAGCGCGAGGCGTCGTGCGTCAGCAGCGTCTGGCGATCGAGCTGCGCGCCCGGCCGCTCATGCCCTTTCCACGCGGCCCGCGCGGGGTCTCCGACATGGCTCATCAGCCACGACACTTTCGTCCCCAGCCACGATCCCACCGGCGAGCGCAGCCCCAGCATCGGCGCGACCAGCACGGCGGCGGCCGGCTCCACCGTGCGCTCCACCAGGGCGCGCAGCACGAGATGGCCGCCCATCGAATGGCCCATGAGGAAGCGCGGGCCGGGCGCATCCCACGCGCGCCAGAAGGCCGCGAGGTCCGCGATCCACGGCGCGAAATCCGTCGCATGACCGACATTGGGATCGGGCGAGAGCCGCCCGGACCCACCCTGCCCGCGCCAGTCGAAAGAGGCGACCGTCCAGCCCGCGTCATGCCAATGGCCGAAGGCTTCGAGATACTTCTCGAAAACATCCCCCCGCCCGCCCTGGAACAGGATCGACCCGCGCGCGCTCCCTTCCGCCGGCCAGTCGAAGCGGCGCAGGCTCCATCCGTCGGGCGTCGCCCATTGCGAGATCGAGGCACCAGCGGGAATCGCGCGGCGGATGGGCGATGCGATGGTCATCGGCCATGGTTACGGTTTGGAAAGCCATTACGTCTAGAGCGTCGAGGAATGGCATGGACCATTCTCCTCTGGGCATTGCCCGCCGCGCTCCTCC
Source organism: Sphingomonas sp. (assembly GCA_041906415.1). Lineage (GTDB taxonomy): Bacteria > Pseudomonadota > Alphaproteobacteria > Sphingomonadales > Sphingomonadaceae > Sphingomonas. The sequence goes on from JAYRJH010000002.1 coordinate 15,654, forward strand.
TGCTGCTGCTGTCCGCGGGGATACAGGACGTGCGCACCCGGGAAATCGCCAATTGGAAGAATGCAGCGATCGCGCTGCTCGCGCCTTTATGGTGGGTCGCGATCGGCCTGCCCCCGTGGCCGGGCATGGCGATCCAGCTCGGGCTGGCGCTGGCGGTGTTCACTGTCTTCTGCGGTGCCTTCTGCCTCGGCCAGATGGGCGGCGGCGATGTCAAGCTGATCGGCGCGCTCGCCCTGTGGCTGCCGCTGACGCCGCTGATGCAGATGCTGCTCGTCATGTCGCTGGCGGGCGGCGCGCTGACCGTCCTCATGCTCGCGGATCACAAAATCCGTAAGAGTCAGAAGGTTCTGGAGGTTCCTTACGGCGTCGCCATAGTATTTGGCGGCCTCGCGGTTCTTCACCAACCTCTTTTTAACCAGTTTGCATAATCATGGCCGGGTACATCCCCGGCGTTACGCACGCCCGAAAGGCACGTTAACTCATGGACACTCGCAAGGTAGCCTTGCTGGTAGGCGCGCTCATCGTGGCCGCCGTCACCGCATTCTTCGCGCGAACCCTGATCGCGGGCAGCGCCGCGCCGCAGGCCGCCGCCGTCGTCGCACCGCCGCGTGTCGAGGGGCCGAAGGTGCTCGTCGCCACCCGCGCGCTGCCGGTGGGCACGATCATCGATCCCGGCGCGGTGAAGTTCCAGCCCTGGCCGAAGGAAATGGTCGAGGGGGCCTATTTCACGGAAGGCGCCGGCTTCGACATGAAGAATGTCGTCGGAACGGTGGTGCGCAATGCGATCACCGCGGGCCAGCCGGTCACGCAGGGCGCGCTGGTGAAGCCGGGCGACCGCGGCTTCCTCGCCGCCGCGCTCGGGCCGGGGATGCGTGCGGTGACGGTGCCGGTATCCACCCAATCCTCCGTCGCGGGCTTCGTCTTTCCGGGCGATCGCGTCGACCTCCTGCTGACCCAATCGGTCGCGGGTGGGGGCGACGGCGAGCCGCTGAAGGCCGCCGAGACGATCATGCGCAACCTGCGCGTGCTCGCCACCGATCAGCGCACGTCCGATGAGAAGGACGAAAAGGGCAACACCGTCGTCCACACCTTCTCCACCGTCACGATCGAGGCGACGCCGAAGATGGCGGAGGAGATCGCGGTGGCGCAGACGATGGGCACGCTCTCGCTCTCGCTGCGCTCGATCGCCGACAATCAGGCGGAACTGCAACGGGCGATCGCATCCGGCGCCGCGAACGGCGGCGGGGCGGACAACGCGTCCGCGCCGCTCCTCGCCAGCCAGGCCCAGTCGGGCAACTCCACCTATTCCGTCGGCGCGGACGTCTCGCGCTTCCAGCGCCGCACCGTGCCCGGGCGGGCGAAGGGAGACGGCGCGAGCGGCGCGGGGCTGGCGATCGGGCCGGTCGTGCGCGTCGCGCGCGGCAACAACGTTACCGAGGTTCCGCTCGGGGGGAAGAACTGACATGCGCATCCATTCCAAACCGATCGGCCTGCCGCTGGCGATCGCGCTGACGGCGAGCGCCGCGATGGCCGCGCCGCCCGCCTATACGGCGCGCGGCAAGGCCGGCCGCCCCGCCCCCGTCCCGGCGGCGGCGCAGGCCTCCACCGGCGGCGTGGTGCAGCTCGCCACCAATCGCGGGCGGCTGGTGACGCTGGCGCGGCCGATGAGCGACCTGTTCGTCGCCAATTCGGAAATCGCGGACGTCCAGGTCCGCTCGCCCAACCAGCTCTACATCTTCGGCAAGAAGCCGGGCGAGACCACCGTCTCCGCCACGTCGAGGACGGGCCAGGTGGTCTATGCCGCCACGATCCGCGTGGGCAACAATTTCGACTCGATCGGCCAGATGCTGAAGCTGGCGATGCCCGAGGCGCAGATCACCGCGACCACGATGAACGGCGTGGTGCTGCTGACCGGCACCGTCGCCCAGCCCGACGACGGCGCGGAGGCTGAGCGCCTCGTCACCGCCTTCGTCGGAGAGGGCACGAAGGTCATCAGCCGCCTGCGCACCGCGACGCCGCTCCAGGTGAACCTGCAGGTGCGCTTCGCGGAGGTGAGCCGCAGCTTCCTGAAGAATGTCGGGTCGAACGTGATGACCCGCGACATGACGTCGGGCTTCAACTTCGGCGTGCTTTCCGGACGCAACATCGGCACGATCTCGAACAACAACAGCAGCGGCCTGCCGATGGCCGATGCCTCGGCCCTGTACGGCCTGCCGCAGGGATCCCTCTCGCTGCCGTTCAACCCGGCGACCAAGCAATTCGTGACCGGTACGCAATATACGCTCAAGCAGAGCACGACCGAGCGCACCACCCTGGGCTTCGCGGGAAAGCTGTTCGGCATGGACGTGCTTCAGGCGCTCGATCTCGGCGAACGGATCGGGCAGGTGACGAGCCTCGCCAACCCGAACCTCACGGCGCTTTCGGGCGAGACCGGCACGTTCCTCGCGGGCGGGGAGATACCGATCCCGATCGCGCAGGGGCTGGGCGCGGTCTCCGTCGAATACAAGCAATATGGCGTGAGCCTTGCCTATACGCCGACGGTGCTGGCCGATGGCCGCATCAGCCTGCGCGTCCGCCCGGAAGTGTCCCAGCTTTCGTCCGACGGCTCGATCACCTTCAGCGGCACCACGATCCCCGGCATCACGACGCGCCGCGCGGAAACGACGGTGGAGCTTGGCTCCGGCCAGAGCTTCATGATCGCGGGCCTGCTGCAGAACACGCACAACAATTCGATCGACAAGACGCCGGGCATCGGCGACCTGCCCGTGCTGGGCGCGCTGTTCCGCTCCAACGGCTTCCAGCGCAACGAGACGGAGCTGGTGATCGTCATCACCCCGTATCTGGTGAAGCCGGTCAACGCGAACGACATCGTGCTGCCGACCGACGGCTACAAGGCGCCGACGGACCTAGACCGTATCCTGTTCGGCCAGCTCGGCGGCGGCACCAACGGCGCGAGCCGGCCCAAGCCGACGATGGAGGCCACGCCCGCGCAGCCGGCGATCGGCGCGGCGATGCCGCCGCCCGCGCCCATGCCCGTGCCGGCGGAGCCGCGACGCGACGATGCCGCCACCGGCGCAGCCGCCCGGCCGAAGGACAAGGCATCCGCCGCCGCACCCGGCTTCTCGCTCAACTGACCCGCTTTCGAGGACATATCATGGTCAAGCGCACCCTGCTCCTCGCCGTCCTACCCGCCGTGATCCTCGGCGGGTGCAGCGGCACCAAGAACCGCGGGCTGGAATCGGTCCACCAGCCGGTCGTGACCCGCACCGATTATAACCTGGATGTCGCCATCGGCCCCGGCGGCCTCGCTTCCGGCGAGGAGCAAAGGCTGGCGGGCTGGATGGGCACGCTCCGCCTCGGCTATGGCGACAGTATCGCGATCGACGATCCGGCCGGCTCCGGCCCGGCGGCGCGCGCGGCGGTGGCGCGCGCGGCGGCGCGCTTCGGCCTGCTCCTCGGCCGCGAGACGCCCGTCACCGGCGCATCGGTTCCGCCCGGCATGCTGCGGGTGGTGGTGAGCCGCGCGCGCGCATCGGTGCCCGGCTGCCCCGATTTCTCGCGCACGCGCCAGCCGGAATTCGAGAGCAACACGTCCTCCAACCAGGGCTGCGCGATCAATTCGAACCTTGCCTCGATGGTCGCCAATCCGCTCGATCTGGTGCGCGGCGAGCCGGGCACGCAGGTCTATGACGCGGCGACCGGCACGCGCGCGATCAGCGAATACCGCAAGGCCACGCCGACCGGGAACGGCGGCACGACCCTGAAGATCGAAAAGACGGGGAACAAGTAAGATGAACGCTCCGTGGAAACCGGCGGGCGCCGCGCATCGCGAGCCGTTCCTCGCCTTCGTCTGCGACGAGACGACGGCGGAGGCGATCCGCCCGATCGCCACCGAAATGGGATGGTCGCCGGAAAAGGTGAACAAGGGCGGGCTGCGCAACGCCGTCCAGTCGCTGTCGATATCGGCAAGCCCGCACGTCCTGTTCGTCGATCTCGCCGAATCCGGCGACCCGCTGAGCGACATCAACGCGCTCGCCGAAGTGTGCGAGCCGGGGACGATCGTCATCGCTTCGGGGCAGGTCAACGACGTGCGGCTCTATCGCGATCTCGTCGCCAGCGGCATCCAGGATTATCTGCTGAAGCCGCTTGTTCCCGATACCTTGCGCGAGGCGTTCACCCATGCGCAGGCGGTGCTGAGCGCGCCGAAGGTGACGGAAGGCGCGTCGGATCGGCCGCATTATGCCGTCGCCGTGATCGGCGCGCGCGGCGGGGTGGGCGCATCCACTATCGCCACCTCGCTCGGCTGGTTGATGAGCGAGAAGGAACAGCGCTCCACCGCGCTTCTCGATCTCGACGTGCATTTCGGCACGGGCGCGCTCGCGCTGGATCTGGAGCCGGGGCGCGGGCTGACCGACGCGATCGAGAATCCCAGCCGCATCGACGGATTGTTCATCGAACGCGCGATGGTGCGCGCGTCGGAAAAGCTGTCCGTCCTGTCGGCGGAGGCGCCGATCAACTCGCCGATCGTCACCGACGGCTCCGCCTTCTTCCAGCTTCAGGAGGAGATGCGCGCCGCGTTCGAATCCACCGTGGTCGATCTGCCGCGCAACATGCTGGTGGCGCATCCGCATCTCGTGAGCGACATGCAATGCGCGGTGCTCGTCACCGAGCTGACGCTGGCGGCCGCGCGCGACACGATCCGCATCCTTTCGTGGATCAAGACCAACGCGCCGCATCTTTCGGTGATGGTCGTCGCAAACCGTGTCCATCCGGGGCAGCAGCTCGAGATCAGCCGCAAGGATTTCGAAAGCTCGATCGAGCGCAAGATCGATTTCGTCGTGCCGTTCGACCAGAAGCTCGCGGCGCAGGCAGCCAAGCTGGGCAAGTCGCTCGCCGAGGTCGGCAAGGGTTCCAAGACGGCCGCCCCGATCATGCAGCTCGCCGCCCGGCTGTGCCCGGCGAACGACGCCGCGGGCGGGGAAGCCGGCGCGGAGGCGAAGGCGAAGGCCGGGGCGAAGAACGGCTCGATCATCGATCGTTTCGCCGACCTGAAATCGCTCCTGTCGAAGAAACCGGCCGCCGCGAAGGGCGGATGAGCGAAAGGGTGTGAGGCGACGACGATGCCGATGATGCCGATTGCCATGCTCGCGCTGGGGGCGCTGTCCGTGATCGCGATGCTCGCGTTCGCGCTCTCCGGCCCATCAGCCGCGCGGGCGGGCACGCGCCGCCTCACCGCCTTGCGCGAACGCCATTCCACCTCCCCTGCGCTGGCGGTGGAGGCGCAGATGCGCCGCATCACCGGCAAGAACGCCACCAAGGCCGATCAGGCAGCGATGCGCTTCCTCCCCCGTCCGGCCGAGCTGAAGAAGCGGCTGGCGCAGACGGGCAAGGGCTGGACGCCGGGCCAATATGGCATGGCGACGCTGGGAATCATGACGATCGTCGCGATGGTCCTGATGCTGAAGGGCCTGCCCCTGCTGCTGGCGCTGTTCGTGGGGTTGGGCTTCGGCGCGGGGATCCCGCATTTCCTGGTCGGCTTCTTCATCAAGCGCCGCGTGGCGCAGTTCAATGCGAAATTCCCGGACGCGATCGAGCTGCTCGTGCGCGGCCTGCGATCGGGCCTGCCGATCACCGAGACCATGTCGGTCGTCGCGTCCGAAGTGCCGGGGCCGGTGGGCGAGGAATTCCGCACGGTGGCCGACAAGATGAAGATCGGCCGTTCGATGGACGTGGCGCTGCAGGAAACGGCGGAGCGGATCGGCACGCCGGAATTCCAGTTCTTCTGCATCACCATCGCGATCCAGCGGGAAACGGGCGGCAATCTGGCGGAAACGCTGCAGAACCTCGCCACCGTCCTGCGCCAGCGCGGGCAGATGAAGCTGAAGATCCGGGCGATGTCCTCCGAATCCAAGGCGTCGGCCTATATCATCGGGTCGCTGCCGTTCATCGTGTTCACGCTGATCTGGTTCATCAACAACGCCTATATGAAAAATTTCTTCATCGACGAGCGGCTGATGATCGCCGGCGGCGGTGCGATGGTGTGGATGTCGATCGGCGCCTTCATCATGGCCAAGATGATAAACTTCGAGATCTGACGCGATGGAAATGGCACAAAATCCGACGCTGCTGGGGGTGGACGTCTATTGGGCGGCCACGATCCTGTCGGGCGTGGCGACGTTCGCGGTGCTGGTGGCGATCTATGCCGCGTTGAGCGTGCGCGATCCCATGGCGCGGCGCGTCAAGGCGCTGAACGACCGGCGCGAGCAGTTGAAGGCGGGCATCACCGCCTCCAGCGGCAAGCGCCGCGCGAAGCTGGTCCGCAAGAGCGAAGGCGCGGATCGCATCCGCGCGTTCCTCTCCTCGCTCAAGGTGCTGCAGGACAGCCAGCTCAAGGAGGCGCAGCTCAAGCTGCTGCAGGCCGGCATCCGTCCGAAGGAATGGGCCGTCGGCGTGATCTTCGGCCGGATGGTGCTGCCATTGGTGATCGGCGGGATCATGCTGTTCGTCGTCTACGGCACGAACACCTTCGCGGACTGGACCCCGATCAAGCGCTACGGGCTGGTCGCGATCACCTTCATCGCCTGCTACAAGGCGCCGGACATCTTCCTGTCCAACCAGATATCGAAGCGATCGGCCGCGATCCGCAAGGGGCTGCCGGATGCGCTGGACCTGCTGGTGATCTGCGCGGAGGCCGGTCTCACGGTGGACGCCGCCTTCCACCGCGTCGCCAAGGAGCTTGGCAAGGCATATCCCGAGCTGGGCGACGAATTCGCGCTCACCGCGATCGAGCTGGGCTTCCTCACCGACCGGCGGCAGGCGTTCGAGAACCTCTCCACCCGCATCGCGCTGGAGGAGGTGAAGGGGATCGTCACCACGATGATCCAGACGGAGAAATACGGCACCCCCCTCGCCTCCGCGCTCCGCGTGCTGTCGGCCGAGTTCCGCAACGAACGCATGATGCGCGCGGAAGAGAAGGCCGCGCGGCTTCCGGCGATCATGACGGTGCCGCTGATCCTGTTCATCCTGCCCGTGCTGTTCGTCGTGATCCTCGGCCCGGCGGCCTGCTCGATCAAGGACGCGCTGATCGACAGCAAGATGTGAAGCCGTTCGCTGCGCGGAGGCTTGCGTTTTTCCGAACGCTCTCCGCCCAGCTTCGGCCGCAATCGCTTGGCAAATCCCGCCCCTACTCTCTAAGGGCCGGATATGAGCGACCGCGACACCATCCTCACCGCCATCAAGGCGCAGATCGAACCTTTCAACAAGAAGGGCGTGGCCGTTACCGACGCGACGACCTTTCAGGGCGATCTGGAGTGGGACAGCCTGACCGTCATGGATTTCGTCGCCGCGATCGAGGACGAATTCGACATCATCATCACGATGAACATGCAGGCGGAGATCGAGACGGTCGGCCAGCTCGCCGATGCGGTCGCGAGGCTGAAGGCATAAGATGAGCGACACCGGCCTCCAGCCCGACGCCCCCGCGCCCGCCGCCCCGGCCCCCGCCGAACACGACCTGTTCGACAAGTTCGCCCCCCTGATCGCCGAGCGCGAGGCGCTGCTGTCGAGCGGGCTGCGCGATCCTTTCGGCATCGTGATGGAGGAGGTGAAGTCCCCCACGGTCGCGGTCATCAAGGGCAGGGAGACGATCCTCCTCGGCACCTACAACTACATGGGGATGACGTTCGACCCGGACGTGATCGCCGCCGGCAAGCAGGCGTTCGACCGCTTCGGCACCGGCACCAACGGCAGCCGCGCGCTCAACGGCACGTTCCACGATCATATGGAGGTGGAGCAGGCGCTGCGCGAATTCTATGGCATGTCGGGCGCGATGGTGTTCTCCACCGGCTATCAGGCCAATCTGGGGATCATCTCCGCAATCGCGGGCAAGGGCGAATATATCATCCTGGACGCCGACAGCCACGCCTCGATCTACGACGGCTGCGCGATGGGCAATGCGGAAGTCGTCCGCTTCCGCCACAATTCGGTGGAGGATCTCGACAAGCGCCTTGGCCGCCTGCCGAAGGAGCCGGGCAAGCTCGTGGTGCTGGAGGGCGTCTATTCGATGCTCGGCGACGTCGCCCCGCTGAAGGAGATGGTGGCCGTCGCCAAGAAGCACGGCGCGATGGTGCTGGTGGACGAGGCCCATTCGATGGGCTTCTTCGGCCCCAACGGGCGCGGCGTCTATGAGGAGCAGGGGCTGGAGGATCAGGTCGATTTCGTGATCGGCACCTTCTCCAAGTCGGTCGGCACGGTCGGCGGCTTCTGCGTGTCGAACCATCCGAAGTTCGAGATCCTGCGCTTCGTCTGCCGCCCCTATATCTTCACCGCCAGCCTGCCGCCCGCCGTGGTGGCGAGCGCGGCGGTTTCGATCCGCAAGCTGATGCACGCCCATAACAAGCGCGCGCATCTGTGGGAAAATACGAGGGCATTGCACGGCGGCCTCAAGGCGCTGGGCTTCCGCCTGCCGACCGATGAGCCGCAATCGGCGGTCGTCGCCGTGCTGCTCGACGATCAGGATCAGGCGGTGGCGATGTGGCATGCGCTGCTGGAGGCGGGGCTTTACGTCAACGTCGCCCGCCCGCCCGCGACGCCGGCCGGCGTGTTCCTGCTGCGCTGCTCGGTCTGCGCGGAGCATACGGGCGAGCAGATCGCGCGCGTGATCGGCATGTTCGAGGCGGCCGGCAAGGCGACGGGCGCGATCCGCTGACCCTTTCCCCCGGCCGCCGGGGATGTTACGGCTCCCGCCCGTGAGCGGGAACATATGGACTGCGCTTCCGGAAGGAGCCGCCTCCAGATGGCGCACCATCATGCTGGCCGTGATGGGGGTGCTTGGCGTCGCCGTCCTGTTCGGGCTGATCCTCACCCTGGGCGAGGCGAACCGTCAGCGCGACCGGGCGATCAACCTGCAATCGCACAGCTATGACGTGATGGTGCTGGCGCGATCGCTGGGCGGGACGATCGCCGAATCCGAA
>JAYRJH010000002.1:24635-28026 GCA_041906415.1 Sphingomonas sp.
TTCGTCATCTCCGGTGACAAGCAACTGGGGCGGCTCTATTACGACGAATGGCAGATGGCCGGGAAGCAGATCGAGCGGCTTGCCCAGCTTACCCGCCAGACCGACAGTCAGGCATCGCGCCTGCCCCAATTGCGCGCCGCCTATCAGCAGCGCGGCAGCGAGCTGGCGCTGATCGCGTCCAGCACCAATTACGGAAAGAACAGCCAGGCCCTGTCGCTTTACTACGACGCGCGCGAGGCGCAGTCGCTCGCGGCGATCGACCGCATCATCGAGGAGATCACCGCGAGCGAGCGCGTCCTGCTCGATCGGCGCACGCGTGAGACGCGTGCCGCGATCACCCGCTCGACGCAGCTGGCGCGGGTGCTCTCGGCTTTCGGCATCCTGATCCTGCTCGGCGCGCTGCTGCTCGGCTGGCTGACGGTGCGGGCATTCACCGAACGCGGCGCGGCGCGCGCGGAGGCCGCGTCAGAGCGCCAGCGCGCCGACGAATTCGCCGCCGCCGTCGCCGCCGCCACCGAGGAATTGCGCGAGCAGGAGGCGCGGCTGCGGCAGGTGCAGAAGATGGAGGCGGTCGGCCAGCTCACCGGCGGGATCGCACATGATTTCAACAATATGCTGGCGGTCGTTATCGGCGGGCTGGAGCTTGCCCAGCGCGGCCTTTCGGGCCGGGGCACCAAGGCCGAGGCCGCCCGCCATGTCGACAGCGCGATGGAGGGCGCGAAGCGCGCCGCCGCGCTGACCGGCCAGCTTCTCGCCTTCGCGCGCGAGACGGCGATCAACCCGGAGGTGATGACCGCCGCCGATCTGTTCGCCGGCATGTCGGACCTGCTCGACCGCACGTTGGGCGACGGCATCCATGTGGTGATCCGCGACGAAAGCGCGGGCTGGCTGCTGCGCGCCGATCGCGTCCAGCTCGAGAACGGGCTGGTCAACCTCGCGGTCAACGCACGCGATGCGATGGCCGGGCGCGGCACGCTGACGATCACCGCCGGCGCGGCGACGCTGGCGGAGGGCGAGCGCGCCTGCCCGGCGGGCGACTATCTCTCGATCGCGGTGAGCGACACCGGCTGCGGGATGTCCGCCGAGGTGGCCGAGCGCGTGTTCGAGCCGTTCTTCACCACCAAGCCGGTCGGCAAGGGCACCGGGCTGGGGCTGAGCCAGATCTTCGCCTTCGTCCGCCAGCAGAAGGGCGCGGTGGGCCTTTGCACCGCGCCGGGCGCGGGGACGACGATCACCCTCTTCCTGCCGCGCGAGCCGGAGGGAACGGAGCAGCTTCCCGCCCCCGTCGCCGCCGAGGCGCCCGCCGCAGCCGCGCCGGCGGCCGCGCTCGACGTGCTGGTGGTGGAGGACGATCCGCGCGTGCTCGCCACCACCCTTGGGGCGCTGCGGGAGTTGGGCCACCGCCCGATCCCCTGCGACGATCCGCGCAAGGCGCCCGCGATGCTGGCGGAGCACGCCGCCGTCGGCCTCATCATCTCCGACGTGCTGATGCCGACGCAGACCGGGCCGGAGATGATCGCGGCGCTCGATCCGCGCCACGCGCATATCCCGGTGCTGTTCGTCACGGGCTATGCCGGGGAGGATGCCGGCGACGCGGGCGATGCGTTCGGCGGCCGTCACGTGCTGCGCAAGCCCTATACGCTCGCCCGGCTGGAAAGCGCGATCGCGGCGGCGACGATATGAGCGGCCGCCGCACGAGAATCCGCGTCCGCGGATATTTCGGCTGACGCCCGGCGTTTGCACGCTTATACCGCCCCTTCACCATCCCGCAGCGACCGAGTGTTCAGCCCCCGCCCATGAAATCGATCGACCGCTACATGGCCCGGCTGATCGCGCTGCCGCTGTTTTCCACGCTCGTGCTCGCGGCCATGCTGCTGGTGCTGGACCGGATGCTGCGCCTGTTCGATTTCGTCGCGACGGAAGGCGGGCCGGTCTCCGTGGTGTGGCGGATGCTCGCCAACCTGCTGCCCGAATATCTGGGGCTGGGCATACCGATCGGGCTGATGCTCGGCATCCTGCTCGCCTTCCGCCGCCTCGCCACCTCGTCGGAGCTGGACGTGATGCGCGGCGTGGGAATGAGCTACGGCCGGCTGCTGCGCGTGCCCTATATGTATGCGGCGGGGCTTGCGCTCCTCAACCTCGCGATCGTCGGCTATGTCCAGCCCAAGGCGCGCTACGCCTATGAGCAGCTTCGCTTCGAGCTGCGCACAGGCGCGCTGGGCGCGTCGATCAAGGTGGGCGAGTTCACCCATCTGGGCGACCGCACCACGCTTCGCATCGAGCAGAGCCGCGACGACGGGCGGCAGCTTTCCGGCATCTTCGTCCATGCGGAGACGCAGAAGGGCGATTGGGTGGGCGTCACCGCGCAGCGCGGCCAGTTCCTCGCGACCGACGATCCGGACGTCATCATCCTGCGCCTCACCAACGGCACGCTCGTCCACAACCGCGCCGATTTCAGCACGCCGCGCGTGCTGACCTTCAGCAGCCACGACCTGCCGATCAACCTGCCGAAGTTCGAGCAGTTCCGCGTCCGCAGCGGCGAAAGCCTGGAGGCGACCTTGCCCGAGCTGGCCCGCAACGGCCGCGCCGCGCACACCGAGCAGGAACGCAACAGCAGCCGCGCGGAGCTGCATTTCCGCATGGCGGAGGTGATGTCCATGTTCCTGCTGCCGATGCTGGCGGTGGCGCTGGGCGTGCCGCCGAAACGCTCCACCTCGGCGCTGGGGGTGTTCCTGTCGATCGTGATGATCGTCACCTATCACAAGGTGAACCAATATGCCCTGTCGGTCGGGCAGCAGGGGCGGATCGATCCGGTCATCGCCTTGTGGGTGCCGTTCCTGATCTTCGCGGGGCTGGTCCTGTGGATGTATCGCACGATCGCCTTCGTTCCCGGCGGGCAGCCGATCGGCGCGCTGGAGCGCGTGGCGGGCAAGGCGTGGAAGGCGATCGCGCGCTATCTGCCGGGTCGCCGCCGCCACGCGAAAGCATCCGCATGACCTCTTTCTTCCCCTCCCGCACCGTGGCCCTCTACATGGGGCGGATGTTCCTCGTCCGCACCTTCGGCATCCTCGCCGGGCTGGTGCTGGTGCTCCAGGCGCTCGACGTGCTGGGCGAATCGGGCAAGATCCTCGCCGTTCCCGGCAACGGCGATGCGCAGATCTGGCATTACGTCGCGCTCCGCGCGCCCCAGATCGTGGCGCGCTTCCTGCCCTTTTCGGTGCTGCTCGGCACGATCCTGACGCTCATCACCATGAACCAGAACAGCGAGGTGGTGGCGCTGAAGGCCGCCGGCATGTCCGCGCATCAGGTGCTGGCGCCGCTGATCGTGGCGAGCCTTGGCGTGGCGATGCTCAGCTTCGCCTTCAACGATCGCGTCGTGCCGCGCGCCACC
>JAYRJH010000308.1:0-3870 GCA_041906415.1 Sphingomonas sp.
CGCGGCTCTACGCCACGGAGATGCCAGCGACGGGCGAGCTGAGCTATAACGCCGCGATCGCGGGCGCGCTGCCGCTCGATCTGTCCGGCCAGATCCGCCGCGCGATCGAGGCCTCGCGCGCGGATGCGGAAGTAGTGGTCGCCGCGCGCGATCAGGTGCGGGTGGCTGTCGCGGGGGCGGTGACGCGCGCCTATCTCGCCACCTGCGCCGCCAATATCCGCATCGCGGCGGCGAAGCGCGTGATCGGTATCCAGGAGCAGACCCATGCGGCGACGCGCAAGCTACAGAAATACGGCCGCGGCACCGCTTTCGACACCACGCGCGCGCGCGCGGCGGTGCAGCAGAGCGAGGCATCGCTGCCAGCGTTGCTCGCGGCGCGGCAGGCGGCGCTGTTCCAGCTCGCGACATTGATGGGGCGTCCTCCGGCGGAATATCCGCGCGCGGTGGAAGGGTGCGCGGCGCTGCCTGCGATCATCGGGCCGATGCCGGTCGGCGATGGCGCGGCCCTGCTCGCCCGCCGGCCGGACGTGCGCGCGGCCGAGCGGCGGTTGGCGGCGGCGACCGCGCGGATCGGGGTGGCGACCGCGAACCTCTATCCGCAGGTCAGCTTCGGCGGATCGTTCGGGCTGGTCGGCCCGGTGGCGCATATGGGCGAATATCAGGATCTGAATTTCTCGATCGGGCCGATCGTGAACTGGAATTTCCCCAACCGCCGCCGCGCCCGCGCGCAGATCGTGCAGGCCGGGGCTCATGCCGACGCCGCCTTGGCCGCTTTCGACGGCACGGTGCTGACCGCGCTGCGCGAGGTGGAGACCGCGCTTGACGATTATGCGCGCGGCCGCGATCACGTCGCGGCCCTGCAACGCGCGCGCGACAGCGCGGCGATGGCGGTGGCGCAGGCGGACAAATTGTTCCGCTTCGGCCGGGGCGGCTTCCTCGAGCTGCTCAGCGCGGAAGCCATGCTCGCCAACGCCGAGGTCGCTTTGGCGGGCGCGCAGGCTGGCGTCGCGAACGCGCAGGCGGAATTGTTCCAGTCGCTCGGCGGCGGCTGGCAGGACGCGCCGGCGGTGCGGACGAAACCGGCGGTGGAGGAGAAGCCGGCGGCGGACCAGAAACCCTAACGCTGCACCTTCGTCGCGAGGATGATGGAGGATGTGGTGCGCTCCACGCCCTCGATCATCCCGATCCGGTCGATCAGCTCGTTGAGCCGTTCCGGGCCATGCGCCTCCACCAGCGCGATCATGTCGAACGGACCGGCGATGGCGTAGAGCGCGGTCAGCTCCGGCAGGGTCGCCAATGCGTCCGCCGTGGCCTGCGCCAGCTTGGGCTGGAGGTTCAGCATCACATGCGCGCGGATCACGCGGGCGTTGTGGCCCGCGCCGATCCGCACCGTATAGCCCTCGATCGTTCCGTCCTGCTCCAGCCGCGCGATGCCGGCATAGACGAGCGCGCGCGATACCCCCAGCGCGCTCGCCAGCTCCGAAACCGGGGTGCGCGAATTCTGCCGCAGCAGGGCGAGCAACTGCGCGTCGAACGCTGCCTGCGCCTTACTTGCCATCGGCTGTCTCGTCCGACCAGATCGCCACTTTCGGCGCTTCGCCGGAAGTGACGCTGCCGCGATACATGCCGTCGCCGTTCATTGCGAAGGCCGCCTTGCCGTCGCCGTCCATCGCCAGCAATCCGCCGTCTCCGCCCAGATCGTCGATGACCGCCATAGTATCCTGGGTGGCCTGCGCCACGGTCGCCCCGCGCCACTTCATCCGGTCGCATATCTGGCGGGCGGCGGTTTCGCGGACCAGATATTCGCTCGATCCGGTCGCGGAAACCGCGCAGTCGCGGCCATAGGCATAGGTGCCCACCCCGATCATCGGCGTATCGCCCACGCGGCCCGGCAGCGCGCCGGTCAGCCCGCCAGCGGAGGTCGCCGCCGCGAGGTGGCCGTGCATGTCCAGCGCCACCGCGCCCACGCTGTTCGAATCTCCCGGGCCGTCGTCGGGGTTCTGTTTCCACTTTTCATAGTCGCGCCAGCTTTCGTCGGTGCGGAAATAGGAAGGGTCTACCTGCTCGACCTCATATTCGCGCGCGAACCTGTCCGCACCCGCGCCGGTGAGCAGGATGTGGCTGCTGTGATCCATCACCGATCGCGCCAGCGCCACCGGGTTCTTCGTCGCGCTGACGCCCGCCACCGCGCCCGCGCGTTGCGATGCGCCGTCCATGATCGCAGCCTCCAGCCGGTTCTGCCCTTCCGCGTTGAAGGCCGCGCCGCGCCCGGCGTTGAACAGGGGATTGTCCTCCAGCACCTTCACCGCCGCCTCCACCGCGTCGAGGCTGCTGCCGCCGGTGCGCAGCACGGCCGATCCAGCCTCCAGCGCGTCGGACAGGCCCTTGCGATAGGCGCGATCCTGCTCCGGCGTCATCGCCTCGCGCGGCGGGATATGCGCGCCGCCATGGACGGCGATCGACCAGCGGCGATCCGGCAGCAAGGGCACGCCGCTCAGCCGCCCGTCCTTCACGGATACGATGCTGGAGAATGCCGCGGCGGATACCTGCATCCTGCGCAGGTCGATCGTCTGCCCCGGCGCGACGCCGGTGATGCGGATATCGGCCCAGTCGAGCGGCTCCTCCCGCGCCAGCTTCGGCACGCCGCGCGGCTGGATCAGCCAGGCGAAGGTGCCGTCCGGCCCGTGGAAGCGCGCCATGCCGTGCCCGTCGACGCACAGGGCTCCGCGCTCGTCCACGCCCAGCCCGATCGCCCGCGCATCCCCGTTCGAGCGGGCATTGGCGACGAAGGCGATCAGCCGCCCCAGCCGGTCCCGCTTGTTGAAATGCGTGTCGGTCACGACATGCGCGAGATAGGGCATCCTGAGGAAGCCGCGCACCATCGTTATCGCCGGCCCCGCCGGATCGTTGAGCGCCGCGATCGAATCCACGCTTCCGCCGTCCAGAGCGCCATAGGCCGTGCCGCCCAGGATCGCGAGGCCGGCGCTGGTTCCGCCGATCGGCCGACCCTTGCGGACAAGCATGTCGAGCGCGCGGGCGACGGGCGTGTCCTTCCAGTAGCGCACGTAGCGCGACTGATCGCCGCCCGCGATGAAGATGCCGTCTGCATGGGCGATGATCGACAGCACGCGCGGGTCGCTCGACGCCTTGCGGTCATGGAAGACGAACGTTTCCACCGAGGCGACGCCGCCGATCTCGCGGAACATCTCGTCGCCTCCCTCGGCCCCGCCGGATGCGCGCAGGATCACGATATGCCCGTTGCCCGCCCGGTCCGCGAACCAGCGGAAGGCGTCCCGGCTCCAGTCCCCTCCGCCGACCAGCATCAATCCCGGCGAGGTCTTGGTGTGAAGCGTCCGGGCAGTATTGCCGATGGCGTAATATTCATAGCCGGAAGTATCGGCGTGCGCCGCCGGGGGCATCATCATGCATATGGCGAAGGTCAGGGCCGTCAAAATCTGTTGTATTCGCCGCATCTCGGGCTAATCTCCGGTTCAAAATGTCGCGATAAAGCGGCAATGTGAAATAATTATGTTCTAATTTGCGCCACAACGATGGCAAAGTGTCAATCCGGGAATCGAGGGGGAACAGGGGAATATGCGTCGGACCAGCATCGCGATCGCCGCGTTGACGGGGGTGAGCCTGTTGAGCACCGCAACGGCAGCGCTCGCCCAGAGCGCGCCTGACGGGGATCAGCCGAACGATATCGTCGTGCTGGGATCGCGCATCCCGCGCGTGCAGCAGGAGGGGCCCGCGCCCGTCACCACCGTCACCGCCGACGATATCGCGAAGGGCGGATTCCAGAGCGTGCCCGACGTGCTGCGCTCGTTGAGCCAGAACGGCGGCGAGACGCAAGGGCAGCAGAGCGCGTCC
>JAYRJH010000309.1:0-3867 GCA_041906415.1 Sphingomonas sp.
CGGCGCGTTTGGCGCGCTGACCGAAGTCTATGGCGAGCTGCTGCGCGGCGCGGGCGCGGCCGGGCGGCTTTCCGAGCTGCTGGCGGAGAAGCCGGAGATCGCCGCCCCCGTCCATCCGGTCGCCCTCCCCTCGCCACCGCGCGGGGCGGTGGCGTTCGACCATGTCGAGTTCCGCTATCCCACCCGGCCTGACTGGCCCGCGCTGCATGATTTCAGCCTGTCGGTGACGCCGGGCGAGACGGTGGCGGTGGTCGGCCCCTCCGGCGCGGGGAAGACGACGCTGTTCCAGCTCCTCCAGCGCTTCTACGATCCGCAGGGCGGTCGGGTGACGATCGACGGCGTGGACCTGCGCGCGGCCGATCCGGCCGCGATCCGCGCGCATATCGCGATGGTGCCGCAGGAGACGGTGATCTTCGCCGCCTCCGCGCGCGACAATCTGCGCTACGGCCGCTGGGAGGCGGACGACCAAGCGCTATGGGCCGCCGCCGAAGCCGCCAATGCCGCCGATTTCCTCCGCGCCCTTCCCGAGGGGCTGGACACCTATCTCGGCGAGGGCGGCGCGCGGCTTTCCGGCGGGCAGAGGCAGCGCGTGGCGATCGCGCGCGCGCTGTTGCGCGACGCGCCGATCCTGCTGCTCGACGAGGCGACCAGCGCGCTCGACGCCGAAAGCGAGCTTCTGGTGCAGCAGGCGCTCGACCGGCTGATGACCGACCGCACCACCATCGTCATCGCGCACCGCCTCGCCACCGTGCGCGCGGCGGACCGGATCGTGGTGATGGACGAAGGCCGGATCGTGGAGGAAGGCGCCCATGCCGCGCTGATGGCGAGGGGCGGCCTCTACGCCCGGCTCGCCAGCCTGCAATTCAGCGAGGCGGCGTAGCGCACCCGGCCGCTTTCTGCTCTATTGAACCCAAAGACCTTTTTGGGGAGAGCGAAGATGACCCGCGAGTTTGATGTGATCGTCTATGGCGCGACCGGCTTCACCGGCCGGCTGGTGGCGGAATATCTGCACCAGACCTATGGCGCGGGGGGCGTGAAATGGGCGATGGCCGCACGCTCGCTCTCCAAGCTGCAGGAGGTGCGCGCCGAAATGGGCATTTCCGCGCAGGTGCCGCTCGTCACCGCCAACTCCGACGATCCCGCCAGCCTGCGCGCGATGGCGGAGCGGGCGACGGTGGTGATCTCCGCCGTCGGGCCGTATCAGCTCTACGGCAGCGATCTGGTCGCGGCGTGCGTGGAGACGGGCACCGCCTATGTCGATCTGTGCGGCGAGCCGGCATGGATGCGCAAGATGATCGACACGCACGAAGCGCGCGCGAAGGAAACGGGTGCGCGGATCGTCTTTTCCTGCGGTTTCGATTCGATCCCCTTCGACCTGGGCGTGCTGACGTTGCAGGAAGCGGCGATCGGGAAGTTCGGCAAGCCGGTGCCGCGCGTGAAGTGCCGCGTGCGGACGATGAAGGGGAAGTTTTCCGGCGGCACGGCGGCCAGCCTGAAGGCGACGCTGGCGGCGGCGGCGCGCGATCCTTCGATCGTGGCGCTGCTCACCAGCCCCTTCGCGCTTACGCCGGGGCACAGCGGCCCGCACCAGCCGACCGGCCTGATCCCGGAATATGATTCGACCATCAACGCATGGGTCGCGCCGTTCATCATGGCGCCGATCAACACCAAGAACGTCCACCGCACCAACTTCCTGCTCGGGCAGAAATATGGCGACGATTTCGTCTATGACGAAATGGTGGTCGCCGGGCTGGGCGACGTGGGCAAGGCCGCGGCCGAGGCGCTGGCGAAGATCAATCCGCTCGCCGGAGACAAAGGCCCGAAGCCCGGCGAAGGCCCCACCAAGGAGGAGCGCGACACCGGCCATTACGACGTGCTGTTCGTCGGCCTGATGCCGGACGGCGCGCGGATCGACGCGGTGGTGACGGGCGATCGCGATCCCGGCTACGGCTCGACCAGCAAGATGCTCGCGGAAAGCGCGCTCTGCCTCGTCGAGGACGTGAAGGGCGCGATCATGGGAGATGCGCTGCGCAAGCGGCTGGTGGCGAAGGCGGGGATGACCTTCACGGGGGGGTAAGGGCGCGGCGGTTATTGGGTGGATTGCCGACTGGCTGCTTTCAAGCTCGACGGTCTCGACAACAGACTACCATCCTCACGCCGCCGGGCATCGAATAGCGGGTGTCAACGTTACGTTTTTGTATGTGAGGGGTACTTTGCGCTCGCCGTCATCTGTCTCGATCGTGGCGTATCCTCTGAATGTCGCAGGAACTAGCCCGCTGCCGTCGCCAGAACGAACATCCTTTTCCTGAACTCGACCATAAAGAGTTACGAGGGCAAAGTTACGAAGTTCTTTAGGATTTTCGCGACTAAACCACGTCGCCCCTTGGCTGCCTTGGCCGGTAAGATCCCCATTGGGCGTTGCGCTACTTCCGGCCTTGATCCGCCACCCCGACGGGATACGACAAACAGACTTGAACTCAACGCCCCACGTTTTGATCGCAAAAGCTGAAATGCTTTGTGTATTCTTTAAGTGAATACCGCTGATGGACAGCAGATAGGTGTGTGGACGGTCAACAGGGGGTGCGGCGCCAAGCAGGAGCATCGCGGGAAGAAGAGCGTTCATGCGTGCAGCATCTACAAGAATGCAGTCGTCCGCAATCGGGTGCCGAGCTGGACGGCGTGAAGGTCATATTGTGGGGCGAAACCCGACCTCTCCGTCACCGCCCCATCGCGATAGCGCCCGCCGCCGCGAAGCCGGTGAGCGCGATCACGCCGAGCAGCCGCGCCAGTTCCTCCTTGCGGAAATCGAGCAACGCGCGCTCGTCGAGGAACCAGCGGTCGCCATCTACTGGCCGCACCGCGCCGAAGCGCGTCATGCGGCGGAACACGCGCCTTTGCGCGCGGCCGTCCGGCTCGAACGCGATGGCGCGCTCGGCGCTGGTCGCCTTCGCGTCGGTGAAATGCCTGATGATCGCGGTCTGGGCGCGGATGACCACGCCCTCGGCGATGCGGCCGACGATGTTCAGCTTCATTTCCTGCGCCCCTGATGGCGGATGTTGGCGGGGCGGCCGCGCCGCTTGATCTCGCGCCTCGGCCCGTCGCAACGTTGCGGCGGCAGCGCCCCCTTCCCCTCCGGCAGCTCGAAGCGCAGCGCGCCGGAGACCGGGTTCGCCTCCGCGAGCCTGAGGCGCAGGTGCTGGCCGAGCGCATATTCCTCGCCGCTCGTCTCGCCGACCAGCCGCCGCGAGGCTTCGTCGAAACGGAAATATTCGCCGCCCAGATCGCGCACCGGCATCAGCCCGTCGCCGCCGACGCCCTCGACCGTCGCGAAGAAGCCGAAATTGGTGACGCCGGTGATCCGCGCCTCCACCAATTCGCCGACGCGCTCGGCGAGATAGGCGGCGACATAGCGGTCGATCGTGTCGCGCTCCGCCTCCATGGCGCGGCGTTCGAGGCTGCTGATCGTCTGGCCGATTCGATCGAAATCCTCGTTCCCGGCCAATCCGCCCGGCCCCAGCGCGTAAGCCGACGCCAGCGCGCGATGCACCAGGAGGTCCGCATATCGGCGGATCGGTGACGTAAAATGCGCATAGCTGCCCAAGGCCAATCCGAAATGGCCGTGATTTTCCGGGGCGTAGTAAGCCTGCGTCTGGGAGCGCAGCACCTGCTCCATGATCTGCGGGCGGAAATCGGCGTCGCCCACCTTGTCGATGATCCGATTGAAGGTGGCGGGCTTTATGACCTGCCCCAGCGCGAAGGGGATGCCGTAGGTGTCGAGGTAATCCTTCAGCGCCACCAGCTTCTCGCGCGCGGGCGGCTCGTGGACGCGATACATGACGGGCGCCCTTTTCGCCTCCAGCGCCTTGG
>JAYRJH010000310.1:0-3859 GCA_041906415.1 Sphingomonas sp.
GCGCGGCGCTGGGCGGCACGTTCGGGGCGATCGCCTGTTTCGCGGTCTATTATATCGCGACGGCCTTCGCGCTCGGCTACGCCACGACCACGCTGAAGATCGATCGCGAGACGTTCCTCGCCATCCAGCTCGGCGCGATCCTGTTCATGGGCGTCGGCATCGTGCTGTCGGGGATATGGGCGGATCGCACCTCGCCCGCGAACGTGCTGATCTGGGGGAGCATGGGCGCGATCCTCGCCGGTTTCCTGCTGGTGCCGGGGCTTGGCTCCGGCTCGCTCGGCGCGATCTTCGCCTCGCTTGCCTTCGCGCTTCTCGTGATGGGCTTCGTCTATGGCCCGCTCGGCGCTTGGCTGCCGGGGCTGTTCCCGGCGCGGGTGCGCTATACCGGGGTGAGCCTCGCCTTCAACATGGCCGGGATCATCGGCGGCGGGCTGACCCCGGTGATCGCGCAATGGCTGTCTCAGCGCGGCGGGGGGCTTGCCTCCGTCGGGCTGTATCTCGCCTGCGCGGCGCTGATGAGCCTGATCGCGCTGATCGCGCTGCGGCCCCGCAAGGGCGTCGCCCCGCTGGTGGTCGAGGGGCCTTAACCCGCCAGCCGCATCAGCGTCAGCCGCGCGCGGCCGTGGACGCGATCGGCGTCGATCGTGAAGCCGGCCACCTCCACTTTCTCCTCCCGCGCCGTTTCGATGCTCACCCATGTGCCCGCGCCGATCCAGCCGAGCCGGGCCAGCCGGTCGAGCGCGACATTGCCCGCGCCGGTGCCGTAAGGCGGGTCCATCATCACCAGGTCGAGCGGCGCGCTCGCGGGGCCGAGCGAGAGGACGGACGCCGCGCGCACCTCCGCCCCGCTCGCGCCGAACTTCGCGATGTTGGCGCGCAAGACGTCGAGCGCCGCCTTGTCCTGCTCCACGAACAGGCATCGCGCCGCGCCGCGCGACAGGGCCTCCAGCCCCAGGGCGCCCGATCCCGCGAACAGGTCCGCCACGGCCAGCCCCTCGAAATCGCCCAGGCGGCTGGCGAGCATCGAGAACAGGGCCTCGCGCGTGCGGTCCGCCGTGGGGCGGGTGGCGTCGCCTTTGGGCGCGACGAGCGGACGGCCGCGCCACTGGCCCGCGACGATCCTCATGCGCGCGGCTTCCCCGGCCCCGAGCGCGGCCTGGGCTTCGCCCAGCCTGCCTTGCGTTTCGGGGGACGCGCCGGGCGGGCGGGGCGCGAAGCCTCCGCCGCCGGCTCGCCGCCCTCTCGCGGCCTGGGCGCGGAAGCGGCGCGCGGGCGGCGCGCGCCCGGCGCGGCCGAGGCGGACACCGCGATCGCCTCCGGCGGCGGCCCCTTGCGCTCCAGCGACTGGCGGAAGGCGACCAGATCGTGCTGCCGCACCTCGCCGATCCCGCCCACGGGCAGGTCTCCCAGCACGAACGGGCCGTAACGCGTGCGGATCAGCCGGTTCACCTCCAGCCCGAGATGCTCCAGCACGCGGCGCACCTCGCGATTCTTTCCCTCGGTCAGGATCATCTCGATCCAGAGATTCGCGCCGGTGCGCCGCTCGATATTCGCGTCGATCGCGCCGTAGCGGACGCCCTCGATCTCCACGCCTTCGATCAATTCCTCGAGCTGCGGCTGCGAAACCTGCCCGAACGCCCGCGCGCGATAGCAGCGCTGCACTCCGGTGGAAGGGAGTTCGAGCTGTCGTTTCAGCCCGCCGTCATTGGTCATCAGCAGCAGGCCCTCGGTATTATAGTCCAGCCGCCCGACCGGCATCAGGCGCGGCAGGTCCTTCGGCAATTTGTCGTATATCGTCGGCCGCCCGCGCGGATCGCGTTCGGGGGTGAGCACGCCAGCGGGCTTGTGGAACAGGAACAGCCGCGCCGGCGCGGCGGCCGCGACCGGCTGTCCGTCCACCGTGACCCCATGGAGCGAGGCGAGCAGGGTGGCGGGCGTGTCGATCGCCACGCCGTCCCTTGCCACGCGGCCCTCCGCGATCATCCGCTCCACCTCGCGGCGCGAGGCTATCCCGGCGCGGGCGAGCAGCTTGGCGATGCGGTGCATCGGGCGATCCTGGGGTCGGCCTTGTGGGCGCTGGTCTGATGGGCGGGTCGGCATGGCGTGGCTGATACATTGCTTGTGTTGCCAGCGCGAAAAAATTTGCGTCGAAACTCCGGTCTCCGCGTTAAGGCGCGCGGACACAGCGAAGCGGCGGTTCACGCGGATGATGTTAGGGCGGAAAAAACGGCGGATCACGCGCCTCCTGCTGGTCGAGGACGAGCCTTTGGTCGCCTTCGATGTCGAACATCTGCTGATCGAGGAGGATTATGCGGTCGTCGCCACCGTCGATCGAGTCGCGCAGGCGGTGTCGATCATCGCGGACGGGGAGGCGATCGATCTGGCGCTGGTCGATGTGGCGCTTGCCGACGGCAGCGGGATCGAAGTGGCGCGCGCGGCGGCGGAGCGCGGGATTCCGGTGCTGTTCGTAACCGGCAATTGCCCCGGCGATGCGCAGGCGCTGGCCGCCGGGTGCCTCGCCAAACCCTTCACCCAGCGCGACCTGCTCGCCGCGATCCGTGCCGTGGAGGCGCAGCTGGAGGGCGTGGCACCACGTCGCCTGCCGCATGGGCTGCGGCTGTTCACTCCAGCCTAGTTTAGGGGGGGGCTAGCGGCTTTGAAGCGCGACCGGCCGCCCTTCATCCGCGAACGCGGCCGCCACCGCCGCGATGCTTGCCAGCACGCCGTCGGCGCGGCGCAGGCCGAGCAGGTCGCCCAATAGCAGCGCCGCCGTGTCCGGCGCTGTCTCCACCCGCGCGATGATCGTCAACAGACTCGATTCGGCCACCGTCATCCGCGCGCAGCAGCATGGCGCGATCGCGATCGGCGCCGTGGAATTGCCCGCCAGATCCGCCATCAGCGCGCGCAGCAGCATCAGCGGACGGCGGAAGCCCTCCCGGAAAAGCGTGAACATCGCATGTGCCGCGCGCGCATCGGCAAGGCCGTGCGCGCCCATCCGCCGGATGGCGAACAACAGCACCCGTGCATTCGCGCAGGCTGGCAGCGGATAGGGAAGGGCGGAGAGCGGAGCGGTTGCGGCGGGCAGCGTCATGGCGGAACGATTCTCCTCGTTCCGCACTGTCGATCGTGCGCTATTGCAAGTCAATCGCAATTATTCGGATCAATCCGGCGGTTCGTCGTTCGCCGCGAGCACTTCGCCAGCGAGATAGAGCGAGCCAGCGACCAGCACCGATTCGCAGCTCACGGACCGCGCGAGCAGATCGAACGCCGCGCCCGCATCGTCCGCCACCGTGGCGGAAGCCGCGCCGTGGCGCAGCGCGACCGCCGCCAGCGCCTCCGGCTGGTGGCAGGCATGGGAGGAGACGGGGACGGCGACGACATGGCTCGGGGCGGGGCGGTCGAGAAGATGGCGCAGCACGGCCTTCGCATCCTTGTTGGCGAGCATCCCGATCACGATCGCGGTCGGCGCATCCCCGCCCCATGCGCGGGCGATGGCGCTGGCGGCCGATTCGTTGTGCGCGCCGTCCAGCCACACGCCAAGGCGGCGCTGCTCCGGGCGGAGGCGGCGGACGAGCGGTCCGTCGCCCAGCCGCTGCATCCGCGCGGGCCATGTCGCGTCGCGGACACCCCGCGCGATCGCCTCCGCGCCGATATCGAGCGCTTGCTGGTGTCGCAGCATCGCCACCGCCAGCCCGGCATTTTCCGCCTGAAAGGCTCCCGCCATCGCCGGACGCGGCAGGACGAGTTCGCCCCGCGCATCGCGATAGCGGAGCGTCTCGCCCTCCACCGCGATCTCCCAGCCAGCGCCGCGCGGCACGACCGGCGCACCGCGCGCGCGCGCCGTCGCCGCCACGGTCGC
>JAYRJH010000311.1:0-617 GCA_041906415.1 Sphingomonas sp.
GTCGGCGCCACGCACGGCGTGACACAGGGCGCAGCGATACTGGAAATATTGCCGCCCGCGCCGCGCGGCGGCGGTGGCGGGCGGCGGCGCGGTCTGAAGCTGGGCGCGGCGCCATCGCTCGAAGGCGGCGGGCGTGTCGGCGACCACCTCGAACGCCATCCTGGCATGCTCCAGCCCGCAGAACTCGGCGCATTGCCCGCGATAGCGGCCGGGCGCATCGGCCTGCATCCAGGTGAGGTTGGTCTGGCCGGGGATGGCGTCGGTCTTGCCGGAAAGCTGCGGCACCCAGAAGCTATGGATCACGTCAGCCCCGTGCAGGCGGACCAGCACGCGCCGGCCGGTCGGGATATGCAGCTCGTTGGCGGTGAGGAAGGCGCCGTCGTCCGGCCCCTCCCCGTTGTAACGCACCTCCCACCACCATTGGCGCGCGGTGACATCCAGCACGAGGCCCGCGTCGCGCGGCGGCCCGACGACGCGGCCGAGCGCGGCCATCGTCCACACCAATGTAGCGAGCAGCGGCAGCGCGCTCGCGATCAGGCCCCAGCGGATCCAGCCCAGTCCGTCGCCGCCGCGCTCGACCGCCACCGCGCGCGGCTCGACGCGCGGCCCGTGGCGTC
>JAYRJH010000311.1:627-3846 GCA_041906415.1 Sphingomonas sp.
GCCGATCACAACGCACACCACCACCGACACCGTCAGCACGAACCATGTCAGCGGCACGATCGCCGCGGCGCGCTCGCCGGAACTGGTGAGATAGCCGAGCGGCAACCCGCTCATGCCGCCGCCTCGTCCATCGCGCGCCACATCGCCGCGAGCGAGCGCAGCGCGACCCACAGGAACAGCAGGCATCCCGGCACCCACATCAGCACCCCGCCGAGCTGCTGGTCGGCGAGTGGCGTCAGGCCCCATGCCCCGGTGGTGGCGTAATGCGGGCGGTACATCGGCCATGACGCGAGCGCGATCACCGCGCCGAGCAGCCCCATCTGCACCGACGCCACCACGCCCGCCGCCAGCGCCTGCGGCCCGTGCTGACGCAACAGCACGGCCCACAGCCAGATGCCGCTGCCGAACAGCGAGAGGTGCATCAGCCAGTAGAGCGCGGCGGAGCGGAAGGTCGCCTCATAGGGCGCGGGCATGTGCCAGAACCACAAGGCGACGAGGAAGGCGACGCTCGCGCCCCACAATACCGCCGGCCGCCGCCACCCCGGCCAGTCCGGCAAGGCCATCGCGATCAGCGGCGCGGCGAGCAGCAGCAGGATCATATGCTGCGCCACCCGCGCCGAGAACAGCGACACCGACAATGCGCAGAGCGGCGAGACGAAAGCGGCGGCGGCGATCGCCCAGCCGGTCGCCGCCGATGCGTCGCGGCGGGTGCGGACGATATGGAGCGTGGCGACCGCGAGGAGCGCGACAATCAGCACCGGATCGAGATTGAACCGCGCCGCAAGCTCGCCGGGCAGCGGCGGCGCGCCGCAATATGCCGTCGCCTGCGCCATCTCACGCCGGAACGCGATCGGCGTGGCGCGACCTTTCCTCCTCGAAAGCGGCGAGCGCGGCATCGACCACCGACTGGTCCTGATCGACCGTGCCGCCGCTCGACCCGATCGCGCCGATCACCGCGCCGTCCACCTTCACCGGCGCGCCGCCGCCGAAGATCACGATACGGTCATGGTTGGTGTTCTGGATGCCGAACAACGGCTTGCCCGGCGCGGCCATGAGTGCGAGGTCCTCGGTAGGCATGTCGAAGGCGCGTGCGGTGAACGCCTTGTGGATCGCGATGTCGATCGAACCGAGCCACGCCCCGTCCATCCGCGCGAAGGCGAGCAGGTTACCGCCCGCGTCAACCACCGCGATGTTCGAGGGCACCCCGATCTGCGCCGCCTTCGCCTCCGCCGCCATGAGCAGCCGGCGCGCGTCGCCGAGCGAAAGCGTTTCGATGGTCATCGCCATGCGGCCTCTCCTCGTTGCGCCCCCAACGCCCCGCCGCGCGCCGCCGATCCCCGGAACCCCCTTCTTCTAACGTATGTTAGCGAATGGACTTTCGCCGGAACGAAAGCCGCGTCATCCCCAAAAAAGGGCCGGTCCGCGCGGACCGGCCAGAGGGGATCAATTATACCAGCTGCGGACTTCCTGCATCCGCTCCAGCTTACGCGCCTTGTGCTTGACCGGGCCTTCTTCCGTCCAGCCATGGACAAGCTCGGTGCCGAGCAGGCGGGCGAGCCGATCGTCCCCCGGCTCCAGAAAGCCTTCGGGGATGGTGTTCCGATAATCCTCCTGCGGCTGCAGATATTCGCGGCAGTAGAAGTTCGACAGGTTGATCCGCAGCCCCGGCTCCTTACGCGAATAGGAACCGTGCCAGGTATTGCCGTGCCACACCACCGCGCTGCCGGCCGGCACCTCGATCGGGACGACATGTTCGAACCGGTCGTTGCCGTCGATCCGCGCCTCCCATTTTGTCGGCTGCCGCCCGTAGCGATGACTGCCCGGCACCATGGCGAGCGCACCCTTCGCTTCAGAATAATCGGTCAACGCGTAATTGCAGTTGGCGACTTGTGAATAAGGCGGAAGGGGATCGGGGATACCGTTGCCCGAATCGCTATGGATTTCCAGCCCCGGCCCTCCCGGCCCCTTGAGATGACAGCCAAGGCTGGACAGGATACATCTCTTGCCGAGAAGATAGGTTATCAATGCCAGCGGCTTCGGATTTGTCACGGATTTCTTGAAAATCTTGTCCTTGTAAAGAAGATACGGGATGAAGTTCATCGCCGTATAGCCTCCCTCATTTTCGGGATCGAGCTTCCGGCCGAGCCATTGCTCCGATATCTCCAGGACCTTGCTGCGCAGCGCGGCGGTCAATTCAGGTGACAGCGCGTCGGGAATGATGGTGAAGCCATAAGCTTCCAGCTCGGCCAGATTTTTCTCCAGCCCCATCTCGCGGATGTCCGAATAGATCGCGTTCAGATCTTCGGTCGCCGACCAGTTTCCAATGTCCATCGTGCCTCTCCATTTTTCGCGAACATGCAAATAGAGACACTAGGAGTCAAGTGCGTCCAAGTGACAAATTATCTTGACACGATCCCGTCCGACGGCTTTCCTGTGGGCATGAGAGGCGCGGGATAGCGCCCCATGAGGGAGAGGGAACAATGAAGCTGCGCCACAGCCAGGGGCTTCGCGTCGGCATGCTGCTCGCGTCGGGAGCATGGCTCGCATTCGCCGCGACGCCGGGATACGCGCAGGCCGCGACGGATCGGGATGCGCCACAGGGCGAAGAAGACGCCCGGGCCGCCGACACCGGAATCCAGGACATCATCATCACCGCCCGCCGCACCGAGGAGAATCTCCAGAAGGTGCCGATCGCGGTGACGGCGCTGACGGAGGCCGCGCTCAGGGAGAAGGGGACGGTGAACCTGACGGACGTGCAGTTCAGCGCGCCGTCCGTTCAGATGACGACTGCTTACGGGCGGCTTTCCGGCGGGTTCAGCATCCGCGGCCTGTCCGGCGGGGTGCAGACCTATTTCGCCGAGGTGGCGGGCGGGCCGACGGAGGCGGGCGCGCCCTTCTACGATATCGCCAACGTCCAGGTGCTGAACGGCCCGCAGGGCACGTTGTTCGGGCGCGCGAACACGGCGGGCGCGGTGCTCGTGACCCCCGCCAAGCCGGAATTCAACCGCTTCATCGCCGAGTTCGACTATCAGCGCGGCTCCTACGACCTCAATCGAATGACGGGGATCGCGAACCTGCCGATCATCGAGGACCAGCTCGCATTGCGCGTGGCGGTCAACCAGTATCACCGGGGCGGCGACACGAAGGCCATCGGCAGCGACCAGCGCCTGAACGAGGATAATAGCTGGGGCCTGCGCGCCAGCCTGCTCTGGCGGCCGG
>JAYRJH010000312.1:0-3820 GCA_041906415.1 Sphingomonas sp.
CGTCCTGCGTGGGCACGATCGCGCCGAGTGCCGGCGAATCCACGATCTCCGCCACCGCTGGAGACGACTCGGTCGTCACTACCGGCGTGCCCACCGACAATGCCTCGCGCAGCACGCCCGGCACGCCCTCGTAATCGGAGGTGAGCGCCAGCACCGCCGCCCTCCGCATCGCGCCGAGCGGATCGGGCGAGTGGCCGGGGAGCCGCAAATCCACGCCCAGCCGCGCCGCCTGCTCCTCCAGCGCGGCGCGTTCCTCCCCCTCCCCCAGAATCACCAGGGGGAGCCTGCCGGTGAGCCGGGGCACCGCCTCGATCAGGCGATCCCAGCGCTTCTGCCGCACCAGTCGCCCGACGCCCAGCATATAGCGCGGCGGCAGATCCGGCGCCGGAACGCCGGGCAACGGCAGCGCGGGGGGGTTTGGGATGATCGCGAGCCGCTCCGGCGGAATCCGCGTCGATTCGATCACCTCGCGCGCGCTCGCCGCCGTCATCGCCACGATGCGATCGAGGAACCGGGGCTGGAGCCGGAGCCAAGCGGCATGGCCCACCGCGACAAGATGGCGGTGATCGTCGCGATGCAGCGCATTCGAGACCTTGCCGACGATCGGCGGGCAGGCAGCCCCGAGCCGGAGCCGGATCCAGAGCGCGACACTGGTGTAATAGGAGCCTGCGCAGAACACGATGTCCGGCCGCAATTCGCGTATGATGCCGGCCACGCGGAACAGGGCGAGATAGGATCGGCTGTTCAGGTGGACAAGCTGCAGCCCCGGCGGGATCTCGGCGGCGAGCGGCCCCTTCGCGCAGCCGATCGCCATCGTCACGCGCCATCCCGCCGCGATCCAGCCGTGCGCCAGCCGAAGCTGCGCACGCTCCACCCCGCCGCCATCGAGGTTCTCGGCATAGGTGAATATGTGTTTCGCGCGGGCCATCTTGAACACCGCCATGCAACAGCCCAGATTCGCCCACAAGATTCCATAATCCCCCGCGAAGGGGTTAATCGCCCGTAAATTGGGGCGCCCCCAGAGAGACCGCCTTGCCGCCCGGAGCCATTCCCGACATGCCCGCAACCACCGTTGTGCCCGATCCGGTCGCGGATATCGCCGGGCTTGAGCCGGTAGAGACGATTCGCCGGCGCTGGCCGATGATCCTCGGCGCGCTGGTGACGATCGCGATGGTCGTCGGCCTCGGCCAGGAATTGCTGAGCCATGGGCTGGGCGGGCTGCACCGCACGGTGCCGGCAAGCCCGTGGTTCTATCTGTGCTTCACCCTGCTCTATATCATGCCGCCCTTCGGGGATCTGCTGATCTTCCGCCACCTCTGGCGGATTCCGTGGGGCGGCGGGTTCGTCGCGCTCAACCAGAAGCGAATCGCGAACGACGTGGTGCTGGGCTATTCGGGCGAGGCCTATTTCTACGCTTGGGCGCGCGCGCGGGCGCATATGATCGCCGCCCCCTTCGGCGCGGTGAAGGACGTCTCCATCCTCTCCGGCATCGCGGGCAACGGCGCGACCATCCTGCTGTGCGCGATCGCGCTGCCGCTGGGCTACCAGCTCATTCCGCCGCATATCCTGAAGGCGGTGATGTGGTCCGCCGGGGCGACGTTGTTCATCTCCGTCGCGATCATGGC
Source organism: Sphingomonas sp. (assembly GCA_041906415.1). Taxonomy (GTDB): domain Bacteria; phylum Pseudomonadota; class Alphaproteobacteria; order Sphingomonadales; family Sphingomonadaceae; genus Sphingomonas. The sequence continues at coordinate 1,626 of JAYRJH010000312.1, forward strand.
TTTCTCGAAGCGCGTCTTCTCGCTGCCGCGCCGCCAATTGTGGGTGATCTTCGACATCCATATGGCGCGAATCGCGCTCACCTCCGTGCTGCTCGCACTGTGCTGGCATTTCGCGATGCCGGGGGTTTCCGTGGGGATGTGGCTGTTCCTTTCCGCCGGACGGCTGCTCGTGTCCCGCCTGCCGTTCCTGCCGAACAAGGATCTGCTGTTCGCCAACTTCGCGATCCTCGTCGTCGGGCAGGACAAGGCGCTGTCGGAAATGATCGCCTTCACCGCCGCGCTCACCCTTCTCGTCCATGTCGTCCTCATCGTGCTCATCAGCCTTGGGCACGCAATCGCAAAGGCCCGCGAATGGCACGCCGTCGCCTGATCCTGCCCGCCGCGGCGCTCGCCGCCGCGTCGCTCTCGCCCCTCGCCGCATCGGCGCAGGCGCTGGGCGAGACGGACGCCTGCGTGAACGGCCCCGGCATCCGCGCCGAGATCGTCGGCATGAAGGATCGCGAGGGGTCTCTGAAACTGGAGCTGTTCCCGGCGAACGAGGAGGATTTCCTGCGCGACGACCGTGACCTGAAGGCGGAAGGGAAGGTGTTCCGCCGTGTCTGGGTGCGGACGCCGAGGACCGGCCCGGTGGTGATGTGCATCCGCGTGCCGCATCCCGGCACCTACGCCCTGCTGTTCACGCACGACCGCGACGGGAAGAACAAGTTCAACTTCTGGTCCGACGGCGCCGGCGTTCCGGGCAATCGCAAGCTCGGTCGCTCCCGCCCCTCGCTGGACAATGCGCTGGTGACGGTGGGCGGCGGCGTGGCCAGCCTCACGATCCGCGCGCAATATCTCCACGGCTTCCCGCCCGCCTTCGGCCCCGTGGGCAAGTGAGGCGGACATGCGGATCGTCGACGTAAACGAGATCTACTCCCCCACCGGCGGGGGCGTGCGCACCTATATCGACCGCAAGATCGGCATCATGGCCGATCTGGGGCACGAGCTGATCGTGCTCGCCTGCGGCAAGGAGGAGCGGATCGAGGATCGCCCCGGCGGCGGGCGCATCCACTACGTCAAATCCCCGCCGATCCCGTTCGACAAGAATTACGGCCTGTTCTGGGATCGCGACGCCATCACGCGCCTGCTCGACCATTACGACCCCGACGTGGTGGAGAATTGCAGCCCGTGGAAGCCGGCGTGGTTCGTCGGCGACTGGCAGGGCCGCGCGCTGAAATCCTATTTCATGCACAATGACAACATGGCCGCCTATGCCCAGCGCTGGTTCGAGGGCGTGGCCAGCCCCGAACGGGTGGAGCGCGCGTTCGGCTGGTATACGCGCTACATGGCGCGCTTCCTGGAAAAATACGATTGCGTGCTGACCAACGGGCCGGCGCTCCAGAAGCGCCTCACCGCGCGCGGCCTGCGCATCGACGCATCCTTTCCGCTGGGGATCGAGCGGCAGCATTTCTCGCCCCGCTTCCGCGACGAACGCCTTCGCCGCGCGTTGCTGGAGCAATGCGGCCTGCCGGAGGACGGCCTGCTGCTGTTCGGCATCGGCCGCCACCACCGCGAGAAGCGCTGGGACATGATTATCGACGCGGTGGAGCGGGCGGGCGCGCATCTGCCGGTCGGGCTGATCCTGATCGGCCACGGCAACCAGACTCCCGCGCTGGAGCGCCGCGCGGCGGGCAGCCCGCACATCCGCCTGTTCAAGCCGGTCTATGATCGCGAGCGGCTCGCCAGTATCATGGCGAGCGCGGACGCCTGCATCCACGGCTGCGAGATCGAGACGTTCGGGCTGGTGGTGTCGGAGGCGCTGGCCTCGGGCGCGCCGCTGATCGTGCCGAATGAAGGCGGCGCGGCCGAGGTCGCACGGCCGGCATTCGCTGAAACCTATGAGGCGGGCGACGCCAGGGCATGCGCCGACGCGATCCTCCGTCTCGCCGCGCGCGACCGGCGCGTGCTGCGCCGCGCGGCGGCGGTGGCGGCGGAGCATGTGGTGGACGATCACCAGCACGCGCAGGCTCTCGTCGATTATTACGCGGAGCGGATCGCGCTGCGCGACGGCGTTCAGCGCGCCAGATCGGCGTAGCGCGAGGGCACGCGGCCGCCGCGCGTGAAGGCGCGGAAGGTGCGGTCGATGCTCTTCAGCAGCCGGGGGACGTGCGAGTCGCCCGGATGCACCGCCACGCGCACGACCTTCGCGGGCTGGA
>JAYRJH010000313.1:0-3805 GCA_041906415.1 Sphingomonas sp.
CCCGGAATGTTGCGCGGCGTGGCCGCCATCTGCCCGCTCAGCGCGGAGAGATTGGCCTGCGCGGCGGCGAGATCGCTATCCACCTGGCTCATCTGCGCGCGCGCCGCGCCGATCCGGTCGCTCACCGATCCGGTGCCGGGCAGCGAGCCGAGATAGCGGTTCTGGAAATCGGCGCGCTTCGCTTCCGCATCCTGCAATTTCCCGCCCATCGACTGGAGCTGTGAATCGAGGAACTGAAGCGTCTGCGTGCTCTGGCTGCGATCGTCGGACAGGTTCTGCTCCACGAACAGGTCGATCAGCTTCTGGGCGATCTGCCGCGCGAGCCGGGGCGACGATGCTGTCGCCACGATCTCGAACAGATTGTCCTGCTGCGCGGTGATCTTGATCGCGTTCTGGAGGCTGGCGACGCGATCGGCGATCGCGCGGTCGCTGGTCGCGCCCTGCGCCAGATCGGTGCCGCGCACCACCTTCTCGAGGCTGACGGCGGACGTCAGCGTCTGCCGCACCGTATCGATATCGCGCGTGGGATCGCTCGCGCCCGCGCCGCCGTCCCCGGCGGGCAGCACCTGCCGCACCTGCACGAAGATGCGCGCATGGCTTTCATACTTGCTGGGAATCTGGCTGACGAACAGCCAGCCGAGCACGCACACGCCCCACGCCACCGCCAGCGCGAGCCAGCGGCGCGTCCACAACATATGGGCTGCGATCCTGATTTCTTCGAGCAATCCCGACACGCGCGGCGTCCTCCCCCCCTTTTCCCTCAGAACATGCTTTCGGGGATGATGATGACGTCGCCCGGCTCCAGCTTCACGTTCGCGGAAGGATCGCCGCTCTTGAGCAGGCGGTTGATCTTCAGCCGGTATTCGTGCTGCTTGCCGGTGGCACGATCATAACGGATCAGCCGGGCGCGGTTGCCGGCGGCATATTGCGACAGGCCGCCGACCGCGATCATCGCGTCCAGCAGCGTCATGTTCGCGCGGAACGGCAGGGACGCCGGCTTTTCCGTCGCGCCGACGATGCGCACCTGCTGGCTGTAGGTGCCGGAGAAATTCTCCACGATCACCGAAACCAGCGGGTCCTTGATATATTCCGCCAGCGCTGCCTTCATGTCCTCCGCAAGCTTCGCCGGGGTCTTGCCAACGGCGGGCATGTCGTTGACGAGCGGCGTCGTGATCCGGCCGTCGGGGCGCACCTGCACCTTCGCCGACAGTTCCGGGTTGCGCCAGACGAAGATCTGGAGCGAATCCAGCGGGCCGATCACATATTCCTCGCCAGGCGTCTCCGACTTGGCGACGAAGGACGCCGACGGCAGCTCCTGCGGGGCCTGTTTGGTCTTGGCGCTCGCGCAGGCCGCGAACAGGCCTGATGCCAGCGCGACGAAGGCCAAGCTGCCGGAACCCTTACCGAGACGCATAACTTCCTCCTTGTGCGCATCCCGTCGGATGCGCTCGGGCTTCGGCTATGGAGGCAAGAGGTGAATATAGCGTTTAGGAAAGGCCCGCCACGCGCTCCGCGGGCATGGGATGCCCCAGGAAGGCCGTGGGGCTGGCGCTGAGGCCATAGGCCCCGGCGAGGAAGATCGCGATCACGTCGCCCGGCTCCGCATGGGGGAGCGCCACACGATCGGCCAGCCTGTCCAGCGGGGTGCACAGGCAGCCGACCACCAACACCTCCTCCGCGCCCGCCTCGCCCATGCGATGCGCCACGGCGACCGGATAGTTGCGGCGCACCACGGTGCCGAAATTCCCGCTTGCCGCGAGCTGGTGATGCAGCCCGCCATCGACCACCAGGAACGTCTCCCCCCGGCTCTCCTTCCGATCCACCACGCGGGTGAGGTAGATCCCGGCCTCCGCGACCAGCCAGCGCCCCAGCTCGATCGCGAAGCGCGCATCCGCCAGCACCGGCGGAAGGTCGGCGAGCCTCTCCGCCAGCGCCGCCCCGATCCGCTCGACATCCAGCGCCGCATCGCCCGCGAAATAGGGCACGCCGAAGCCCCCGCCGAGATTGACCAGCGGCGGCTCCGCCCCGGCTTCCTCCGCCAGCCGCGCGGCGAGCATCAGGGTTGCCGCCTGCGTCTCGATCAGCGCATCGGGATCGAGCGCCTGCGAGCCGGCGAAGATATGGAAGCCGCGCCAGTCCGCCCCACCCGCGATGATCGCGCGCACCACGGCCGCCGCGCGTTCCGCGTCCACGCCGAAGGGAGACGGGCGGCCACCCATCTTCATGCCCGATCCCTTCAGCTCCAGATCGGGATTGACCCGCACGGCCAGCCGCGGCCGCCGCCCGATCCGATCGCCGATCGCCAGCGCGCGCGACGCCTCATGCGCGGATTCGGCGTTGAGCGTCGCGCCCGCCGCGATCGCCGCCTCGATCTCCGCATCGCGCTTGCCGGGGCCGGCGAAGCTGATCTTCTCCGCCGCCATGTCATCGAGGGCGAGCGCGAGTTCGCCGCCCGAGGCCACGTCGATCCCGTCCACCAGCGGCGCGATCCCGCGCAACAGCGCGGGCGAGGGATTGGCCTTCACCGCATAATGCAGGTCGATCCCCGGAAATGCCGCGCGAAACCGCGTCACCCGCGCCGCGACGATCGCCGGATCATAGACGAAGCAAGGCGATCCCGCCTCCGCCACCCAATCGGAAGCGGCGCGGCCCGCGATCGTCAGTTCGCCGCGCTGGCCCGCGAATTCGGGCGGGATCGGCCCCATCGGCTTCATGGCATCACCTCGTTCCGGATATGCGCGCGATCGAGCTTCCCATTGGGGTTGCGCGGCAGATCGGCGCGCCACTCGATCCGCGCCGGCTGCATGAAATTCGGCAGGTCGCGCTTCAGCCGCGCGCGCAATGCCGGCTCGGCGGAGGCATCGCCGCGCAGCACCAGCACGATCGCCTGGCCCAGCCGCGCGTCCGGCACGCCGACGGCCACCGCCTCCATCGCCTCGCCGCCGGAGACGGCCGCTTCCTCCAGCTCCGCGGGGCTGATGCGGTTGCCCGCGCTCTTAATCATCTCGTCGTCGCGCCCGACGAAGCGGAGCAGCCCTTCCGCGTCCGCCGTCACCGTGTCGCCGGACCACACGGCCGTGCCGCCATATCGCGAGAAATCCGGCGCGGGGCGGAAGCGTTGCGCGGTCCGTTCGGCATCGCGCCAATAGCCCTGCGCGACCAGCGGCCCGGCATGGACCAGTTCCCCCGGCTCCCCCGCCTCCGCCCGCACGCCATCGGGGCGGACCACCAGCACTTCCGCATGGGGAATGGCGCGGCCGATCGATTCAGGGTGGCTGTCCACCAATGCCGGATCGAGGAAGGTGGAGCGGAACGCCTCCGTCAGCCCATACATCGGATAGAGGCGCGCGGCCGGAAACGTGTCGCGCAGCGCCCGCACCAGCCTGGGGGTCAGCGCCCCGCCGGAATTGGTGAGCCGCTTCAACCGCGCCGCCGTTTCCGCTGGCCAGTCCGCCTCCACCAGCTGCACCCACAAGGGCGGCACCCCGGCGAGCGTCGTCGCGTCGACCCGCTCCACCGCCTTCACCACGTCGCGCGCGGTGAGATAATCGAGCGGCGCGACCGCCGCCCCGGCCGCCCAGGTGGAAAGCAGCTGGCTCTGCCCATAGTCGAAGCTGAGCGGCAGCACGGCAAGCACGCGATCTTCCGGTGTGATCTCAAGATAATGCGCCACGGAGTTCGCGCCGAGCCACAGGTTCGCATGGCTCAGCATCACGCCCTTGGGGCGGCCGGTCGAGCCGGAGGTGTAGAGGATTGCCGCCAGCGCCGTCGCATCGGCATCCGATCGCGGCAGCGCATCGCCCTC
>JAYRJH010000314.1:0-3804 GCA_041906415.1 Sphingomonas sp.
GAGCAGCACGTAATCCTTCGCCGCGAAGCCCGCGACCGCCGCCGCGCCGACGGTGCCGAGCGCGATCTTCTTCCAGCGCTTCATGCCCGCGCGCTCCCGAAGGCGCGCCACGCGGCGAGCAGGATCGCGACCATCACGCCTTCCACGATCATCGGCGGGAAGGCGGTGGCGGGCGCGCCGTCCGCGACCAGGCTCGCCGCCCGGCCGAGGAGGGCGATCGAGAGGAGCGCGATCGGCACGAGGAGCGGCGCGCGCTCGCTGCGCCATGCCGCGAGCGCCGCCGCCGCGCCGCCGACGACGAAGAAGGCGGTGAAGTCCGCCCGCAGCGTCGCCATGCCCTGCGTGCCGAGCGGAGCGAGGAAGAAGCGCAGCCCCGCGCTCGCCGGATCGAGCAGGAAGCCGAGCCCCAGCGCGATGTTGAACAGCGCCACCAGCGCCACGAGCGCTCGCCAGAAATGCGGCACGGCCATGTCCTCCCCACAGGTTTTCGCGGCGATCCTATCAGGCATTTCACCGCACGCAAGATATCGGCATTGATAATGCCATAATATCCCCTATCCTGACCGGCGAGAGAGCGGGGAGGATGACCATGAGGCGCGGGATCTGGTTGGGGGCCGGTGGCCTGGTTGCGGCTGGCGTGCTGGCAGCGGCGGCCTTTCCGCAGGCGATCGGGCGCGCCGTGGCGCGGATCGCGATCGGCGAACGCGCGGGCGTGGACGTGACGCGAGCATTGCCGGACGGCCTGCATGTCGCATTATGCGGTTCCGGCTCGCCGATGCCCGATCCGACGCGCGCGGGGCCGTGCAGCGTGGTGATCGCGGGGAAGCATGTCTTCGTGGTCGACGCGGGCGAGGGCGGGGCGCGCAACATCATGCTGATGGGCATCCCCAACAGCCGCATCGAGCGCGTGTTCCTGACGCACCTCCACTCGGATCATATCGACGGGCTGGGGCCGATGCTGTTGCTCGCCTGGACGGGGGCGGCGCGCACGCGCCCGCTGCCGATTCATGGCCCGGCGGGGACGGACCGGGTGATCGCCGGGTTCGACGCGGCCTATCGGATCGACGCCGGCTTCCGCACCGCGCATCACGGGCCGGGCGTCGCGCCGCCCTCAGGCGCGGGCGGGGAGGCGCTGCCCTTCGCCTTGCCGACGAAGGGGGACTGGTCGCCGGTGCCGGTGTTCGCGGAGGACGGCATAAGCGTCACCGCCTTCCGCGTCGTTCACGGGCCGGTCGAGCCGGCGGTCGGTTATCGCTTCGAATACAAGGGCCGATCGATCGTGTTCAGCGGCGACACGTCGCCCACACCGTCGATCGCGCGCAACGCGCGCGGCGCGGATCTGCTGGTCCACGAGGGGCTGCAACCCCGGCTGGTGAAGGAGATGACGCGGATACTGGAATCGCGCCGCCAGGCCGGGCTGGCGAAGATCACGCGCGACATCCTCGACTATCACACCACGCCGGAAGACGCCGCGGCGGAGGCGCGGGCGGCCGGCGTGCGGAACCTGGTGTTCAGCCACAACATCCCGCCGATGCCCTCGCGCGTGATGTATCCCGCCTTCCTGGGCGGCGCGCGCCGCCGCTTCGGCGGCACGATCACCGTGGGGGAGGACGGCATGGTCTTCAGCCTCCCCGCCGGCGGCACCGGAATGGAATTCCGGCGCTGGCCGGTGCGCTAGCCGCCGGGGGCCATCTCCTCAGAAGGCGGCGATACCGGTGATGGCGCGTCCGAGGATGAGGGCGTGGACGTCATGCGCGCCCTCATAGGTGTTGACGGTTTCCAGGTTCATCAGGTGGCGCATCACCTGATATTCGCCGGAGATGCCGTTGCCGCCGTGCATGTCGCGCGCCTGTCTCGCGATATCGAGCGCCTTGCCGACATTGTTGCGCTTGACGATCGAGATCATCTCCGGCGCGAATTTGTGCTCGTCCATCAGCCGCCCGACGCGCAACGAAGCCTGCAAGCCCAGCGCGATCTCCGTCTCCATGTCGGCGAGCTTCTTCTGGTAGAGCTGGTTGGCGGCGAGCGGCTTGCCGAACTGGTGCCGGTCAAGCCCATATTGCCGCGCGGCGTGGAAGCAGAACTCCGCCGCGCCCAGCGCGCCCCATGAGATGCCGTAGCGCGCCCGGTTGAGGCAGCCGAACGGCCCCTTCAGCCCCTGCACCTCGGGCAGCAGCGCGTCCTCGCCGACCTCCACCTCGTCCATCATCACCATGCCGGTGATCGAGGCGCGCAAGGAAAGCTTGCCCTCGATCTTCGGCGCGGAAAGGCCCTTCATGCCCTTCTCCAGCACGAAGCCCCGGATGCCCCCGCCATGCGCGTCGGACTTGGCCCAGATCACGAACACGTCCGCGATCGGCGCGTTGCTGATCCACGTCTTGCTGCCCGAGATGCGATAGCCGTCGGCGGTCTTGATCGCGCGGGTCTTCATGCCGCCGGGGTCCGAGCCCGCATCCGGCTCGGTCAGGCCGAAGCAGCCGATCCATTCGCCCGACGCCAGCCTGGGCAGATACTTGCGCTTCTGCTCCTCCGAGCCGTAGGCGTAGATCGGATACATGACGAGGCTCGACTGCACGCTCATCATCGAGCGATAGCCTGAATCGATCCGCTCCACCTCGCGCGCGACGAGGCCATAGGCGACGTAAGACGCGCCGACCCCGCCATATTCCTCCGGCACCGTCGGGCCGAGCAGGCCCAATGCCCCCATCTCGCGGAAGATCGCCGGATCGGTGTGCTCGTTGGCGAAGGCGTCGATCACGCGCGGCGCCAGCCGCTCCCGCGCATAGGCGCGCGCCGTGTCGCGCACCATCCGCTCGTCTTCGGTGAGTTGGTCCTCCAGCAAAAACGGATCAGACCAGTCGAAAGGAGCCATGCTCTGATATCCTCAAAAAATCCGATCAGTCGGGAACGACCGCCGTCACCTCGATCTCGATCTTCGCCTCGTCTTCCATCAGCGCGACGACCTGCACCACCGCCATCACCGGGAAGACGCGCCCCATGATCGCGCGGTAGATCTCGCCGATCCGCTTCGCATCGCGCAGATAGGCCTGCTTGTCGGTGATATACCACGTCATCCGCACGACATGTTCCGGCCCGGCATCCGCCTCGGCGAGCACGGCGATCAGGTTGCGCAGGAGCTGCTCGAACTGGCCGGGAAGGTCCTTCGCCTCGAACTTCTCCTCGGCGTTCCAGCCGATCAGGCCGGCGACGAAAATCTGCCGCCCGCGTGCCTCGATCCCGTTGGAATAGCCCTTGGGGCGCGGCCAGCCGGCCGGTTGCAGCACCCTCATGCCTTCGCTTCCTTCTGGAAATCGGCGATCGCGGCGCGGGCGATCACCACCTTCTGCACCTCGCTCGCGCCCTCGTAGATGCGCAGCGCGCGCACCTCGCGATAGAGCCTCTCGACCATGTTGCCGCGCGCGACGCCCGCGCCGCCGAACAATTGCACAGCCTTGTCGATCGTCGCCTGCGCGGTGTCGGTGGCGTAGAGCTTGGCCATCGCCGCCTCGCGCGTGATGCGCGGCTGGCCCTGATCCTTCGCCCATGCGGCGCGGTAGATCAGCAGCGCGCTCGCGTCATTGCCCAGCGCCATATCCGCCAGCGACGCCTGCGTCAGTTGCAGGTCGGCGAGCACGCCGCCGAACAATTTGCGCGTCGTCACCCGCTCCAGCGCCTCGTCGGTCGCGCGCCGCGCGAAGCCGAGCGCGGCCGCGCCGACCGTGGAGCGCAGCATGTCGAGCGGCCATCGCCACCTTGAAGCCGTCGCCCCCTCCGCGCCGATCAGGTGATCGTCGGGGACGATGC
>JAYRJH010000315.1:0-3770 GCA_041906415.1 Sphingomonas sp.
GTTCATTCCGGATCATCTGGAGACGCTGAGCGCGCCGCCCGAGCCATCGGACGCACTGCTGCAATATGCGGCCGACGAGACGGTTTTCGACGAAGCGTCGGAAACGCCCGCCCTGGTGCAGGATTTCCTCGCGGATCGCCTCGGCTTCCGGCTGAACGCGCCGCCGCAACGCACGGTGAGGCTCCGCGTGGACGGGGAGGCCAAGCCGGTCGTCCTGTCGGACGCCGCGCTTCAGGATTCCACTTACCGGCGCAGTGCGATCGACGGGCCGCGCCGCATCTATTTCGAGGAGGGCGCGGCGTTCGCGGTCGAACCGGCGCGCTTCGACGCCGCCGGCGCCGGCACGGCGGCCGATGGCGCGATCCTCTCCCCCATGCCGGGGCGCGTGATCGCGGTGGAGGTCGCGGCGGGCGATAGCGTCGCCAAGGGGCAGAAGCTCGTCACGCTGGAGGCGATGAAGATGGAGCATTCGATGGTCGCCCCCTTCGACGGAACGGTGGCGGAGCTGAACGCCGCCACCGGCGGTCAGGTGAGCGAGGGCGCATTGCTCGCGCGGATCGAACGGGGAGAGCAATAATGGCCGGGCGCTGGTTCGACGAATGGCGCGTGGGCGACCGGATCGAGCATGAAATCCGCCGCACCGTGACGGAGACGGACAACCTCCTCTTCTCCACCATGACGCACAATCCGCAGCCGCTGCACCTCGATCTGGAGGCGGCGAAGGCGAGCGAGTTCGGCCGGATCCTCGTCAATGGCACCTTCACCTTCGCGCTGATGGTGGGGCTGTCGGTGGGCGACACGACGCTGGGGACGCTGGTGGCGAACCTCGGTTACGACAAGCTCGTCATGCCCAAGCCCGTGTTCATCGGCGACACGATGCGCGCGACCAGCGAGGTGATCGGCCTGCGGGAGAGCAGATCGCGGCCCGATGCGGGGATCGTCACCTTCACGCACCAGCTCCTCAACCAGCGCGACGAGGTGGTTTGCCGGTGCGAGCGCTCGGCGCTGCTGAAGCGGCGACCGGCCTAGCGCCGCGCCGCGAAGAATCCGCGCAGCAACTCCCCTGCCTCCGCCTCGCCGATGCCGGAGAACACCTCCGGCCGGTGATGGCAGGTCGGTTGCGCGAAGACGCGCGGGCCATGCTCAACGGCGCCTCCCTTGGGGTCCGCCGCGCCATAATAGAGCCGCGCGATGCGGGCATGGGCGATCGCGCCGGCGCACATCGCGCATGGCTCCAGCGTCACCCACAGCTCGCAATCCTCCAGCCGGTCGCGGCCCAGCGCCTGCGCCGCCGCGCGAATCGCCAGCATCTCGGCATGGGCCGTGGGATCATGGAGGCGGCGCGGCGCGTTGGCGGCCGTCGCGATGACCCGTCCGTCGCGAATCACCACCGCGCCCACCGGCACCTCGCCCCGCGCGGCGGCGGCGGCGGCTGCGTCGAGCGCGGCGCGCATCGGGGGCGGGAGCGGGAACATCGCCGGCCCGCCTATCGCGCGGCGGGCGGCGAGGCCAGCCTATTGCGGAGCGGCGGAATTGTCCGCGGGCTTCTGCACCGTCACCTTGGGCACATCGACCGTCTTCTTCTCCGTGCCGACATCGATCTTGCCCATCTCCGCGCGGAAGGCGGGCGCCTGCCCGCCTTCGAGATGCGGCAGCTGTGCTGTGCGTGTCTGATCGATGTTGATGAAGCCGGTGAGGATTCCGATCAGCGCGGCAAGCGCAACCAGCACCAGCAGAACGAGGATGACGCGCATGGATTTTCTCTCCCGTATCGATTCACCGATGGAACAACGCACCTCGGCGACGGGAAGTTGCGTTCGATCGGGTTGACGAAATCGCGGGCTGGGGTTAGGTGCGCGCACTTTCCGGGCAACCGAAACTCAGGATTTAGACCATGTCGCGCATCTGCGAGCTGACCGGCAAGGGCCGGCAGGTGGGGAACAACGTTTCCCACGCCAACAACAAGACCAAGCGGACGTTCCTGCCGAATCTGCAGAACGTGACGCTCATGTCGGACTCGCTGGAGAAGAGCGTGCGTCTGCGCGTCTCGACCCACGGTCTGCGCTCGGTGGAGCATAACGGCGGCCTCGACAACTGGCTGGTCAAGACCAGCGACGAGAAGCTGTCGCTGCGCGCCCGCCGCCTGAAGCGCGAGATCGTGAAGAAGCGCTCCGCCGCCGTCGCGGCCTGATCGCTTCAAAACGAATCGGCTGGCCAATCGCGCGGCCCGCCCTCCTTCGGTGGAGGGCGGGCCGTTCGGCGTTGGCACGGGCCACCGGGCGCATCGGCATGCTCACCGCAGGCGGAACTTCATCAGATAGGTCCGCCGCCAGCGCATCTGGTCGTTGTCCGTGGTGAGCCACAGCATCGTCGCCCCGCCCTCGCGCGTGATCGCCAGCCCTTCGCAATTCTCGCGCATCAGCGGTGGCTCCAGCGTGGCGATCTCCCGCCCCTCGGCCACCGCCCCGGCGCGAATCGCCGCACGCGGCACGATCACCAGCCTGTTCGAAAAGCGCAGCCAGCCGAGATGCCTTCGGTTGAGCACGATCAGGTCCCCCGAAGGCAGCGCCGCCGCGTCGCTGGGATCGTAACCTGCCGGGGGACGATAGGAAAAGCGGATGATGCGCGTCCGCGCTTCCGCCGGATCGCCCAGGAACAGCAGCGCCGGCCTCAGGCCGTGCTTGCCCTTCCCTTGCTCCGCGATCGCCACGAAACGCCCGTCCGGCAGCCGCGCGAGCGATTCGGCGCCGACGTTGACCGGCCAGTCCGCCATCTCGCGCGGCGCGCGATGCGCCTCGCCGCGCCGGAACGATGGATCGTAGCGCCAGATCTGATTCGCGCCCTCGAATCCCGCCCAGGCACGCCCCGTGGCGGGATCGATCGCAAGCGATTCGCTGTCGCGATCCTCCTTGAGCCATCCGCGCCCCGGCCCCGCGCCGATCGATCCCGACGCGCTCGTGGCGCGCCCGCCCGCGATGCGAAGCCGCAGCCAGTTGCCCGAATCGCTCAGCAATGTGGCCTGCCCGTCGGCCAGCGCCAGCGCCGAAAAGCCGCCGAAGCCGGGGGCCGCGCTGTCGATCGTCATCGCGCCCACCGGCGCCAGCCGCCCGATCCGCGCCGGCCAGCCGCCCGGCGGCACATAGCGCCGCAGCCGCACCTCCGCGCCCGGCGACAGGCGGATGAGCGGCTCCACCCCCGCAAAGCCAGGGACGATCAGCAGGACGGCGGCGATGGAAAGCAGGAACGGACGCACCCGGCCCCGATAGCGCGGATACGGCCAAGCATGAACGCCCGATAACAGCCGCATTCAGGATCGGTTCGCGCCGAATCGCGCAAAAGACATTCACCGGCGCAGGAAACACTTCCCCAACCGGACGAAATTGTAACGGGAGTCGATCAATGTTCACCAAGCTGTCGCTTGCCGCAATCGCGCTTTCGATCGGCGCGGCGGCTGTCGCTCCTACGGCGGCAGATGCCCAGCGTTATCGGGGCTACGATCAGTATAACAACGGCGGCTATTACGACCGTGGCTATTACGATCGCGGCTATGACGCGCGGCGCTACGACAATCGCTACGACGCGCGCCGCTACCAATATCGCGACCGGCGTTGCTCGAACGGCGGCACCGGCACGGTGCTGGGCGCGATCGCCGGCGGCCTGGTCGGCAACGCGGCCGACCGCGGCGGCATGGGCGGTACGCTGATCGGCGGCGTCGCGGGCGCGCTGGCGGGCCGTGCGATCGATAAGTCGGGCAACCCGCGCTACTGCCA
>JAYRJH010000316.1:0-3769 GCA_041906415.1 Sphingomonas sp.
GACCTTGCCCGCCATCGCGCCGCGCGTGGTGAAATCCGGGGCCTTCGCGCCGGGGGCGAGCGTGGCGGCGGCGGGGGCGGCGATCGCGACTGCGGCGATCAGCGAAAGGGGGAGCAGGCGCATGGAATGTCTCCTGAGGGGATGCCGACGATCCTAGCGCGAAGCCGCGCGGTGCGATAGGCGGCTGGGCCATGCCGATCCGCCAAGCCGATATCGATCTCGCGATCCGCCTCGCCGATGTGGCGGGGGCCGCGATCCGCCCCTATTTCCGCGCCGAGCACGGCGTGGAGCTGAAGGCGGATCATTCCCCGGTCACGCTCGCCGACCGCGAGGCGGAGGCCGCGATGCGCCGCATCCTCGATGCCGAACGCTCCGGCGACGGGATCGTCGGCGAGGAATATGGTGTGAAGGACGGCGTGACCGGGCGGCAATGGGTGCTCGATCCGATCGACGGCACGCGCAGCTTCACCGCGGGGCGCGCGATCTTCGGCACGCTGATCGCATTGGTGGAGGATGGCTGGCCGGTGCTGGGCATCATCGACCAGCCGGTCCAGCGCGAACGCTGGCTCGGCGCGGCGGGGCGGCAGACGACGCTCAACGGACGAGAGATCCGCACCCGGCCCTGCGCGGAGTTGCAGGGGGCGACGATCGCCACCACCAGCCCGCATCTGTTCGGGGAAGAAGAGGCGCAGGGTTTCCTCGCGCTGGTCGCGGCCGTGTCCGGCGGGCATGCGCGGCAGGGGCCGGTCTATGGCGGCGATTGTTATAATTACGGGCTGGTCGCTGCCGGGCAGCTTGATCTGGTGTGCGAGGCCGGGCTGCAGCTCTACGACTTCGCCGCGCTCGTGCCGGTGGTGGAGGGCGCGGGCGGGCGGATGTGCGACTGGCACGGCGACCCGCTCAATGCCGGGAGCGACGGGCAGGTGCTCGCGATCGGCGATCCCGCGCGCACCGACGACGTGCTGGAGGCGCTGCATGGGCACCACGACCACAACGATCATTGACGGGCCGGAGCCTCAATCGCTCCGCGTCATCGGCTGGCCGGGGATCGGGATCCATTCCTTCTCGTCGCCGGGCACGCGGGGGAAGTCGCCCGCGTTCCACGCGCGCTTCGCCTCCTCGATCCGGTCGCGGGAGGAGCTGACGAAATTCCACCACACATGGCGCGGCGTCGCGAAGGCGTCCCCGCCCGCCAGCATGGCGCGGCATCCCGGCTTCGAGCGCAGGGTCGCCGCGACGCCGGGCCGCAGGACATAGAGGCGCTGCGCCTCCAGGACCGCGCCCTCCAGTTCCGCCCCGCCCCATGCGAGGTAGATGGCGCGCTCCTCCGCGTCGGCGTCGATCGGGATCGCGGCGCCTGGTTCCAGCGTGATGTCGGCGTAGACGGTGCCGGCATAAGTGGTGGTCGGCGCGGTTTCGCCCCACAGCCGCCCCATCACCACGCGCGCCCGCGCGCCTTCGCCGGTGATTTCGGGGAGGGCATGTTCCCCGACATGCTCGAACGCGGCATCCATCTCCTCGCGATCGTCCGGAAGCGCGAGCCAGGTCTGGATGCCGGAGAGCGCGGGCCCTCCCGCCCGCGTGTCCGCCGGCGAGCGCTCGGAATGGACGATCCCGCGCCCCGCGGTCATCAAATTCACCGCGCCCGGCGCGATCCGCATGTCGTTGCCAAGCGAATCGCGATGCTCGATCGCGCCGTCGAACAGATAGGTGACCGTGGCCAGCCCGATATGCGGATGCGGGCGCACGTCGATCCCCTCGCCGGGCGGCAGGTGCGCCGGGCCCATCTGGTCGAAGAAGATGAACGGGCCGATCATCGTCCGCGCCTTCTGCGGCAGCGTACGATGGACCTTGAAGCCGCCGAGATCGTGGGTGGCTGGCAGGAGGGTCAGCTCGATCGGGGTTTCACGAATCGCCATGATCGGTCGTCTCCAGCATCGCGAGGAGGTCTTCGGGATAGATGGTTTCGGGCCAGCGCGAAATCTCGCTCCGCTCGAACCAGCGCCATTCCTTCATCACCCGCCGCTCGAGCGCGGTGTGGCGGGACGAATCGACGTCTCCCCCGGCGATGTCGACGCGGAACCAGCGTTCGTCGGCCACGACCTCCACGCGCTCGATCGTGAGGAACTCCACGATGCGCCGCGCCACTTCCGGCCCCGGATCGGCATGGATGCCGGTCTCCTCCAGCAACTCGCGGCGCGCGGCGGCGGCGTAGCTCTCGCCCGGATCGACCGCGCCGCCGGGCGTGCACCAGAAGGGCGGCCGCTCGTCCCCGGGGTCGAAGCGGAACAGCAGCACGCGGCCCGCCCCGTCCACCAGCAGGATGCGCGCGGCGGGGCGCTCGGCCCTCATGCCTCGCCCGGCGCGGTGGCGCGGATCGCGAGCGCGTGGACATGATCGCGCAGCAGATCGGCCAAGGCGCTGTTCACCAGCCGCTGCCGCGCGACGCGCGACCGGCCGGCGAAGGCGGCGCTTTCGATCTCGACGCGGAAATGGCTCTCGCCCGATCCGTCGTCGCCCATATGGCCGCGATGATGGGCGCTTTCGTTGACCACCTCCAGCTTCGTGGGGGCGAGCGCCTCGGTGAGGCGGGCGGCGATTTCCCGTGCGACGGGTCCGGTGGCGATATCGGTCATCGTGCCTATATAACGGGCTTTTTGCGGGAAAGGCGAAGGGTGGAGCGCAAGGAGCGGCCGAACATGCGTTTTCACGGACGGATCGCGGGCGATCGCCCGTGCTCCGCGCCGGGCTGCGCCGAACCGGGCGAGTTCCGCGCGCCGCCGCTGGAGGGCGCGAGCGACCATCGCGACGGGCCGCCTTCCTTCCGCTGGTTCTGCCTCGATCACATCCGCGCGTTCAACGCGGGCTATAATTATTTCGAGGGGATGACCGCCGACGAGATCCACGCCGCCCAGCGCCCGACCGCCGGGTGGGAGCGCGAGACGCGGGCCTTCGCGCGCGCCGGAGCGGATCACGGCCCGCGCTGGGCCGATTTCTCCGATCCGCTCGATGCGATCAGCGCCCGGTTCCGCCGCGAGCGCGCGCCGGAGCGGACGGACGGCAAGCCGCTCTCCGGTCAGGATCGCGCGAGCCTGAAGGTGCTCGGGCTGGAACCGGACGCCGACCGCGCCGCGCTGCGCCGCCGTTATTCGGAACTGGTGCGGCGCTACCATCCGGACCGCAACGGCGGGGACCGCAGCCACGAAAGCACGCTGGCGAAGGTGATTGCGGCCTATCAGCAGCTCCGGCGGGCGCCGGCGTTCGTCTAGGGCGCGCGGGGATACGGCCCATGACGGGCCGCAAATGCCTCATCCCCCGGATGTCGATCCGTCCCGGGCCAGCCGCCGGGCGACCGCCTCCAGTTGATCCGCGCAGATGCCCCAGCCTTGCGCGAAGCCCATTTCCTCATGCCGCTTCATTTCCGCCGCGTTCCAGTGGCGCGCGCTGGCGCGATAGGCGGTGCGGTCGTCCGGCGCGTCCGCCAGTTCGAAGACGCCGACGATCATCACCGGCGCGGCCGCCTGCGGTATCCAGCCCGCGCCGAGCGCGTTGGTGAAGATGATCCGCTCGCGCGGCGTGACCTCGAGCAACATGCCGTCGCCGCCGTGCACCTCGCCGCCGGGGCCGTGCATCCGCAGGCAGAACCGACCGCCGGATTTCCATTCGAGCGCCACGACCTCCGTCGTCCATGGCCTTGGGCACCACCATTCGGCGATATGATCCGCCATCGCCCGCCACGTCGCATCGCGCGGGGCGTCCAGCGTGCGCT
>JAYRJH010000317.1:0-3762 GCA_041906415.1 Sphingomonas sp.
CGCTCCAGCACAAGACGGGCACGGGGCAGGAACTGGGCCGCCGCAACGCCGGGTTCAACGACGTCGGCCTGCTCACTGCGCCGGACGGGCGGCGCTATGCCATTGCGGTGATGATCGGCGACACGATGCGCCCGATGCGCGACCGGCAATTACTGATCCAGGAAGCAGCAACCGCCCTCACCGGCTATTACGGCAGCACCTCCCGCCTGGCCTCCAACACCCGGGAAGCACCGGGAAGCTAGATCCGCCCGCATACCGCGATGCGGACATGCAACATTTCGCCGCAAGGGGCGTGCCGAGGGCACAAGCGGGATTGGTCCCGCGCACAAACCGGGCTATCCCCCCGCCATGCCGCATCTCTACCTCGTCGATGGCTCAGGCTATATCTTCCGTGCCTATCACGTCCTGCCGAAGCTCACCAACAAGCACGGCGAGCCGGCAGGGGCGGTCTACGGCTATACGACGATGCTGTGGAAGCTCGCGAAGGAATTGCACGAGGCCGACGGGCCGACGCATCTCGCGGTGATCCTGGACGCCGCCGAGCAGACGTTCCGCAACGAGCTTTACGATCAATACAAGGCGCACCGCCCGCCCGCGCCCGAGGATCTCGTCCCACAATTCCCGATGATACGCGAAGCGACGCGTGCTTTTTCGCTGCCGTGCATCGAGGAGATCGGCTGGGAGGCGGACGACCTGATCGCTTCCTATGCCAAGGCGGCGCTGGCGCAGGGCTGGCAGGTGACGATCATCAGCTCCGACAAGGATCTGATGCAGCTTCTCACCGAGCCGGGCATCGACATGCTCGACACGATGCGCGACCGGCGGATGGGGCCGGAAGCTGTGTTCGAGAAATTCGGCGTCGGGCCGGACAAGCTCGGCGAGGTGCTCGCGCTGATGGGCGACAGCGTGGACAATGTTCCCGGCGTCCCCGGCATCGGCCCCAAGACGGCGGCGAAGCTCATCACCGAATATGGCGACGTCGAGGCCGTGCTGGCCGCCGCGCCGGGAATGAAGCCCGGCAAGTTGCGCGAGAACCTGATCGCGCACGCCGGCATGGCGCGCCTCTCGCGCCAGTTGGTGGAGCTGGCGAGCGACGTTCCCCTTCCCCATCCGCTCGACGAGATGGTGCTGGACGGGATTCCCGAGGCCCCGCTGCGCGCGTTCCTGGAGCATCACGGCTTCAAGTCCCTGCTCGCCAAGCTGGGGCAGGTGGCGGACGCGCCGCAACCCGCGCCCTCCGCCGCGATCCCGGTGGAAGAGGACCCGCCCTGCGATCACGATGCCTATGAAACGGTGGCGGATGAGGGAGCGCTCGACCGCTGGATCGCGGCGGCGCGGCATCAGGGCTACGTCGCGATCGATACCGAGACGACCGGCAGGGACCCGATGCTCGCCGAGCTTGTCGGCGTCAGCATGGCGCTCGCCCCCAACCGCGCCTGCTACATCCCGCTCGCCCATGGCGGCAGCGACATGTTCGCGGAAAAGCCGGTGCAGATCGATCGCGACCGCGCGCTGGAGAAGCTGCGTCCGCTGCTGGAAGATCCGGGCGTGCTCAAGATCGGGCACAATCTGAAATACGACATGATCGTGCTCGGCCGGCTTGGCGTGGACGTTGCGCCGTTCGACGATTCGATCGTCATGAGCTTCGATCTCGATGCGGGCCTGCACGGACACGGCATGGACGAGCTGGCCGCGACGCATCTGTCGCACAGCTGCATCAGCTACAAGGACGTGGCGGGGAGCGGCAAGAAGCAGATCGGTTTCCACGAGGTCGATCTCAAGGCCGCCACCCGCTACGCCGCCGAGGATGCGGACGTGACATTGCGGCTGTGGCGACGCTTCCGCGCCCGGCTGCCGGCGGAAGGGGCGACGCGCATCTACGAGATGATCGATCGCCCGCTGGTGCCTGTCATCGCGCGGATGGAGCGGCGCGGGATCAAGGTCGATCGCGAGCGGCTGGCGCAGTTGAGCCGCGGCTTCGACAGCGAGATCGCGACGCTGGAAACCACGATCCACGGCCTGGCCGGCGGCCCCTTCACGATCGGCAGCCCGAAGCAGCTGGGCGAGGTGCTGTTCGAACGGATGGGGATCAAGGGCGGACGCAAGGGCAAGTCCGGCGTCTACTCCACCGACGTGAACGAGCTGGAGCGGATCGCCGCCGACAAGGATTCCCCGGCTGCGGAAATGGCTGCCCGCGTGCTCGACTGGCGACAGCTTTCGAAGCTGAAAAGCACCTATACCGATGCGCTGCAGCAGCAGATCAACCCGCATACGGGGCGCGTCCACACCAGCTACAGCCTCACCGGCGCGCAGACCGGGCGGCTTTCCTCCACCGATCCCAACCTCCAGAACATTCCCGTCCGCACCGAGACAGGCCGCCAGATCCGTGACGCCTTCGTGGCGGAGCCGGGCAACGTGATCCTGTCGGCGGACTATTCGCAGATCGAGCTGCGGCTCGCCGCGCACATGGCCGACGTGCCGGCGCTCAAGGAGGCCTTCGCGCGCGGCGAGGACATCCACGCGCGCACCGCGCAGGAATTGTTCGGCGAGCTGAACCGCGACACACGCGCGCGCGCCAAGACGATCAACTTCGCGATCCTCTACGGCATCAGCCGCTGGGGCCTCGCGGGCCGTCTGGACGTGTCGTCCGACGAAGCCCAGGCGATGATCGACCGCTATTTCGAACGCTTCCCCGGCATCAGCCGCTATATCGCCGACACGCTGACCCATGCGCGCGAACGCGGCTTCACCGAGACGCTGTTCGGCCGCAAGACGCATTTCCCGCGCCTGAAATCCAAGGTGCAGCACGAACGGCAGGGCGCGGAGCGGGCCGCGATCAATGCGCCGATCCAGGGCACGTCGGCCGATATCATCAAGCGCGCGATGGCGCGGATGGATGCCGCGCTGGCGGAAGCAGGACTCATCGGCACGCAGATGCTGCTCCAGGTGCATGACGAGCTGGTGTTCGAGCTGCCCGAAGGCGAGGTGGAGGCGGCGAGCACCGTGATCGCGCGCGTCATGTCCACCGCCGCGGAGCCGGCGGTGAAGCTGGACGTGCCGCTGGCGGTGGAGATCGGCTTCGGTGAAAGCTGGGGAGCGGCGCATTGAGGATGCGCCGATGACGGGCGAAACATCGAAGGACATCGCCACGCTGGCCAAGGGCGGACGCACGAACGTCGCGGGTTTCGTGCTGCGGCTGCTGGCGCGCATTCCGTTCCTGTTCATCGCGGGACGGCTCTACGGACCGGACCTCGTCGGCCGCTTCGCGCTCGCGGTAGTGGTGGTGGAACTCGCGGCGCTCGTCTCGACGCTCGGGCTGAAGCGCGGGCTGGCGCAGGCGCTGGCGACGACGGAGCGCCCGCACGTCCATGTCGTATGGGATGCGATGGTGCTGGGCGGTATCCTGAGCTTCACGGCCAGCGCGGTGCTATGGACCTTCCCGGAAGTCATGTATCCCAGCAGCGAGATTGCGGGGCTGGATCGCTATCTGCCGCTGATCGTCGTCGCGGTCGCATGGTCCGACATCAGCCTCGCCGCGCTTGCCTATCGGCTGAACGTGCGGGCGACGGTGACGGCGCGGGCGGTGGTGGAGCCATGGACCATCTCGATCGCGGCCTGGCTGTTCTCCTTCGTCACCACGCGCGACGGGCTGGTGCTGGCCTATGTCGCCTCGATGCTGGCGGCGCTGACGGCGAGCCTCATCCCCTTCCTGCGCAGCTACGGCCTGCCGCACGGCTGGACGCCGCACCTGCGGGAATTGTT
>JAYRJH010000318.1:0-3760 GCA_041906415.1 Sphingomonas sp.
GTTCCTGCAATTCTTCGCGCGACCGGGCGCAATCGTCATTCTTGCCTTCATCCTGATCCACAAGATCGGCGACACGCTGGCGAACCTCACCTTCCGCCTGCTGTTCGACGACCTGAAGTTCACCAACGACGAAATCGCCTTCTACGACGTGGGGCTGGGCTTCTGGGCCTATCTGGTCGGCATCTTCGTGGGCGGCGTGCTCTATGCGCGGATGGGAATGAAACGCTCGGTGCTGCTGGCGCTGGTGCTGATGATGATCTCGAACCTCAGCTTCGCCGGGCTGGCGGCGGCGGGTCATTCGAATGCGGGCATGGCGGGCGCGATCGGGTTCGAGAATTTCGCGAGCGGCTTCGGCGGGGTGGCGGTGGTCGCCTATTTCTCGGCTTTGTGCGACCTGCGCTTCACGGCGGCGCAATATGCGCTGATCTCGGCCGCAGCGAGCATCCTGGGCCGGATCGTAACCGGCACCACGGCAGGCGCGCTGATCGAGGCGATGGGCTATGTGAACTTCTACCTGTTCACCACCGTTATCGCGCTGCCCGGCGTGCTCCTGTTCTGGTGGATGAGCCGGACGGGCATGATCGACCGCTCGATCGGCAGCGCTGGAGTGGTGGAGTAGAGGGAGCCCCTCATCCGCCTCTCGCCTTGAGCCTGTCGAAGGGCTGCACTTCTTTCGAGAGGAAGGACATCCCTTCGACAGGCTCAGGCGAGCGGAGATATCTCAATCGTAGGCTTGCGCGAGATACCGCTCCGCCGCCGCGCAGTGCATCGCGATGCCCTTCGCCATCACGGTTTCCTCGATCGTCATCTTCGTGTTGTGGAGTGGCGGATTGGTGCGGGGGTCGCTGCCTTCCGGCGCGACGCCGAGGAACGCCATCGCGCCGGGCACCTCGCGCAGCACATAGGAGAAATCCTCGCCTCCCATCATCGGCGCGGGCATTTGGGACCAGCCGCGCTCTCCTGAAATTTCCTGTGCCAGCGTGCGCATCAGGCCCGTCGCGCGCGGATCGCACATCGTGACCGGATAGCCCTCCTCGATCGTAGCCTCCGCCGTCAGGCCGTGCGCTTCGGCGATATCGGCGACGATCCGGCGGAAGGCGGCGCGCATCTTCTCGCGCGTGGCTTCGGAAAGCGTGCGCAGGGTGCCGGTGAGCTTCACCTCGTCGGGGATGATGTTGTGCGAGGAGCCGGCGTGGATCTGCGTGATCGTCAGCACCGCGGGGTCCGACACGGGGATGCGCCGCGCGACGAAGGACTGGAGCGCGCCGACGATCTCGCACGCCACGGGAATCGGATCGAGGCAGTCGTGCGGCATCGCGGCATGGCCGCCCTTGCCCCGGATCGTGGCGTAGACGGTGTCGGTGGAGGCGAGCAACGGCCCCTCGCGCCCGATGAACACGCCGGCGGGCGCATTGGGGGAGATGTGCAAGGCGAAGGCCGCGTCGGGCCGCGCGATGTTCAGCAGCCCGTCCTCGATCATGTGCCGCGCGCCGTGCTGCCCCTCCTCGCCGGGCTGGAACATGAAGACGATCGTGCCCGCAAGCTCCTCCCTGCGCGCCGAAAGCGCCCGCGCCGCGCCCGCCAGCATCGAGCAATGCGCGTCATGCCCGCAGGCGTGCATCGCGCCGGGGACGGTGGAGGCGAAATCGAGATCGGTCTCCTCGTTCATCGGCAGCGCGTCCATGTCGCCGCGCAGCAGCACGGTGCGCGTGTTGCTGCCCGCGCCCGTCCGCCCGCCGCGCAGGATCGCGACGAAGCCGGTGGTGGACTTGCTGTCGTGGATCTCCAGCGGCAGCCCGGCGAGCGCGGCCTTCAGCTTCTCGGTGGTGCGCGGGCAATGGTTGCCGATCTCCGGCTCGGCATGGATCGCGCGGCGCAGCGCGATCACGTCGGCCAGCTCGGTTTCGCCGATCGCGGTCCAGTCGGTGCGGCTGTCGATGATGTTGGTCATGGGGGGATGCTCCTTAGAGGAGCGATCCTAGGCCCGGGGCAGGGGTTAAAACAACTCCCCCTGGTCCCCGCGCGGCGGGCGGAACAGGTCCGTGCGCAGGCGCATCCGGTGGCGATGGTTGTCCATGCCGCTGCGGCGGCGCGCGAGCTGGAAGCGGGTGCGGAACAATTCGCCCCACACGCCCTGTCCGCGCATCCGCGAATGGAAACCGGGATCATTGTCCCGCTCGCCGCCGCGCAGCGCGCGGACGATCGCCATCACCTTGCCGGCGCGATCGGGGAAATGCTCCTCCAGCCAGGCGCGGAACAGGGGCGCCACCTCCCACGGCAGGCGGACCGGGATGAAGGATATGCCGCACGCCCCGGCCTCCGCCGCGCGGGCGACGATCGCCTCCATCTCGCCATCGGTGACGGCCGGGATGACGGGCGCGATGTTGACATAGGTCGGCACGCCTGCATCGGCGAGCCTGCGCACCGCCGCCAGCCGCCGCTCGGGATGCGGCGCGCGCGGCTCGATCGTCATCGCGATCTTCGGATCGAGCGAGGTGATCGACAGCGCCACCGTCGCCAGCCCCTTGGCCGCCATCGGCGCGAGCAGATCGAGATCGCGCACCACGCGATCGGACTTGGTGGTGATGACGAGCGGGTGATCGCATTCCGCCAGCACCTCGATCACGCCGCGCGTGATGCGCCATTCGCGCTCGATCGGCTGGTAGGGATCGGTGTTCGTCCCCATCGCGATCGGCTGGCAGACGTAATTCCGCTTCGCCAGCTCCGCGCGGAGCAAGGCCGCCGCGTCCGGCTTGGCGAACAATCTCGTCTCGAAATCCAGGCCGGGCGACAGGTCATGGAAGGCATGGCTCGGCCGCGCGAAGCAATAGATGCAGCCGTGCTCGCAGCCGCGATAGGCGTTGATCGAGCGATCGAAGGGAATGTCCGGCGAGGCGTTGCGGGTGATGATCGTCCTCGGCCGCTCGACCGTGACGCTGGTGCGGAGCGGCGGAGCCGCGCCGTCTATGGCCTCGCGATCGTCCAGCCAGTCTCCGTCCGCTTCCGATTGCGGCAGGTTGAAGCGCGCGCTGGCGTCGTTCAGCGTCGCGCCGCGCACCGCTCGCGATCTGGGCCGGGGCTGATCCATTGCCCGACCATATAGGAACAAATACGGAACATCAACGCCAGCGGCCAGTCTCCATCCAGCGCAGCAGCGGCTTGAGCGGCGCGATCCAGACGATGCCGGTGAAAACGTAGAAGGGAAGCTGCAACGCCCAGTGCCATTGCCCGACGACGCCGGAGAAGCTGACCACCGCGACGCACCAGATCGCGATCAGGGCAAGGATCAGCAACATGCCCGCGGGTTTGCGCCAGCTTGGATTCATGGCGTGATCCATTCCCTTTCGGTCGCGATGGCGTGGAGCGGCATGTCCCACGGGTCGAGCGGCAGCGTCTCCACTTCCTGCGCCGAGAGCGCAACCCCGATCCGCAGCGCGGCGGGGAATTGCGCGAAGGCGCGGTCGTAATGGCCCGCGCCCTGCCCGAGCCGGTCCAGCCCGCGCGTGAAGGCCACCAGCGGGGTCAGGATGATGTCGGGCGCGAGCACGGGCGCATCCCCGCCCGGCTGGAGCAGGCCGAACGGGCCGGCGGCGAGCGGGACCGTCCTGTCCCACGCAAGGAAGCGGATCGGCGTGGCGCGATCCACGACATGGGGCAGCGCGACGGCGCATCCGGCCCGCGTAGCCGCGTCGGCGAGTCGCGCTGGATCGGCCTCGCTGCCGAGCGGCACGTAGCTCGCCACCGTCAGGCCCGGCGAGAG
>JAYRJH010000319.1:0-3743 GCA_041906415.1 Sphingomonas sp.
CGGGGCAAGGCCATCTGTTCGGCCAGCCGATGAACCTGATGCAGACGCGCCGCATGCTGGCGGAACGACGGCTGATGCCAGCGATAACGGCGCGGCAGCGACTGGCGGGTTAGCCATCCGGCGAAAGGACGGACTTGGCGGAAGCGTCTTCCGGCCCTAGATCGCGCGGCATGTCTGCGCCGTCCGGGCCGGAGGTCGTCACCCTCGGCTGCCGCCTCAACCTCGCCGAAAGCGAAACGATCCGTGGCCTGATCGGGCGACAGGACATGATCGTCGTCAACACCTGCGGCGTCACCAACGAGGCCGTGAAGCAGAGCCGCGCCGCGATCCGCCGCGCGCACCGCGCCCGGCCGGAGGCGGAGATCGTCGCCACCGGATGCGCCGCGGAGATGGATCGCGCGGGCTTCGCCGTGCTGCCGGGCGTCTCGCGCGTGATCGGCAACGCGGCCAAGACCCTGCCCGCGACCTGGGGCGGGTTCCCCAACCGCCTGCCGCCGCGCGTCCATGCGCGCGCCTTCGTCGGCGTGCAGAACGGCTGCGACCATGCCTGCACCTTCTGCGCCATCCCCGCCGGTCGCGGCCCGAGCCGCAGCGATCCGGCCGCGCAGGTGGTGGCGCGCATCGCCGCCCTCACGGAGCAGGCGCGCGCGAGGTGGTGCTGAGCGGCGTGGACCTCACCAGCTATGCCGATGGCGAAACCACGCTCGGCGGGCTGGTCGAAATGATCCTGCGCGACGTGCCCGCCCTGCCCCGCCTGCGCCTCTCCTCACTCGACACGATCGAGATCGATGATCTTCTATTCGCGTTGGTGACGCAGGAGCCGCGCGTGATGCCGCACCTCCACCTCTCCTTGCAGGCAGGCGACGACCTGACGCTCAAGCGCATGAAGCGCCGCCACGACCGCGCCGATGCGGTGCGGATGGTCGAGCGGCTGAAGGCGAAGCGCGACATCGCGATCGGCGCCGACCTGATCGCCGGCTTCCCCACCGAAACCGACGCGATGTCCGCCAACACGCTGGCGCTGATCGACGATTGCGACATCGTCCACGCCCATGTCTTCCCTTATTCTCCCCGCGCCGGCACCCCCGCCGCGCGGATGCCGCAGGTGGCGGCGGAGGTGGCGAAGGCGCGCGCCGCCCGGCTGCGCGAGGCTTCGGCGGCGCGGCGGCGGACGTGGCTTTCGGACCTGATCGGCTCCCGCCAGACGATCGTGCTGGAAAAGCCGGGCGATCGCGGCCATGCGCCGGGCTTCGCGGAGGTCCGCCTCCCCGCTCCTCTTCCGGCAGACGCGATCGGCACCCTGATCCCCGTCCGCGTCACGGATGCGGGCGACGACCATCTCATCGGAACGATTTTATGAGCACTCCTCCCTCCTGGCACGAAAAGCTGCTCGGCGGTTTCCGCCGCACGTCGGACCGGCTGATCGGCAACCTCACCGGCCTCGGCACCGCGCCGCTCGACGACGAGACATTGGACGAGATCGAGGAGGCGCTGATCGCTTCCGATCTTGGCCCCGAAACGGCGGGCAAGATCCGCAAGCGCCTCGCCGACGGCAGCTTCGAGCGCAACATGGAGGATCTCGGCATCCGCCTCGTCGTCGCGGAAGAGGTGGAGAAGGTGCTCGCCAATGTCGCGAAGCCGCTGGAGATCGAAGCCTTCCCCCGCCCGCAGGTGATCCTCGTGATCGGCGTCAACGGCTCCGGCAAGACGACCACGATCGCCAAGCTCGCGCACCTGCTGATGGAGCAGGATTACAGCGTGATGCTGGCGGCCGGCGACACGTTCCGCGCCGCCGCGATCGGCCAGCTCGCGACATGGGCGGAGCGGGTCGGCGTGCCGATCGTCACCGGCCCGGAAGGCGGAGACGCGGCGGGCGTGGTGTGGGATGCGGTGAAGCAGGCCACCGCCACCGGCATCGACGTGCTGATCGTGGACACCGCCGGCCGGCTCCAGAACAAGCGCGAGCTGATGGACGAGTTGGCGAAGATCCGCCGCGTGCTCGGCCGCCTCAATCCGGCCGCGCCGCATGACGTGGTGCTGGTGCTGGACGCCACGACCGGGCAGAATGCCCTGTCGCAGATCGAGGTGTTCAAGGAGGTGGCGGGCGTGACCGGCCTCGTGATGACCAAGCTGGACGGCACCGCGCGCGGCGGCGTGCTGGTCGCGGCGGCGGAACGCTACGGCCTGCCGATCCATGCGATCGGCGTCGGCGAGGGCATGACGGACCTGCGTCCGTTCGACGCCAATGAGGTGAGCCGGATCATCGCCGGTGTGGATCAGGCGCGGAAGTGAAGCTCGCCCGCGAACGCGAATGGAGTTGATGTTGACGAACAAGCCCGCCTCCCCCGGCTTCCGCCTGGCGCTCGATTACGGGCCGCTGATCGTGTTCTTCGCGGTCAACTTCCTCACCCCCGGCGCGGCGATCGCGCGGATCATCGCGGCGACGGCCGCCTTCATGCTGGCGATGGTCGTGGCGCTGGCCCTGTCGTGGTTCAGGACGGGACGGATCTCGCCGATGCTGCTGATCTCCGCCGTGCTGGTGCTGGTGTTCGGCGGGCTGACGATTTATTTCCACGACGAACGCTTCATCAAGATGAAGCCCACCTTCGTCTACGCCACCTTCGCCGCCGTGCTCGGTTTCGGCCTCGCGACCGGGCGGCCCTTGCTCCAGTCGCTGCTCGAAACCGCCTATCCGGGGCTGGATGCGGAAGGCTGGCGCAAGCTGACGCGCAACTGGACGATCTTCTTCATCGGCATGGCCGTGCTGAACGAACTGGTGTGGCGCCACAGCTCCACCGATTTCTGGGTCGGCTTCAAGCTGTGGGGCGCGATCCCGCTGACCTTGCTCTTCGCCTTCGCCAACATCCCCATGCTGCTGAAGCACGGCCTGCAAGCCACCAGCGCGCCGGACACGATCCCGCCGGAGGGTTGAGGCGGTCCTGATCCACGCTATCTCTGCAACACCCCCAATCCATGGAGCGCGCATGAGCCAGACCCGCACGGAAACGGATTCGATCGGCCCGATCGAGGTTCCCGCCGATGCCTATTGGGGCGCGCAGACGCAGCGCTCGATCGAGAATTTCCCTTTCGGCGAACGGGAGCGGATGCCGATCGCCATCCCTCATGCGCTCGCGCTGGTGAAGCAGGCTGCGGCGAGGGTGAACCGGGAGCACGGCCTGCCGCGCGAGAAGGCCGAAGCGATCGAGCAGGCGGCGGCCGAAGTGGCGGCGGGCAAGCTCGACGACCAGTTCCCGCTGGTGATCTGGCAGACCGGCAGCGGCACGCAATCCAATATGAACGTCAACGAGGTGATCGCCGGTCGCGCCAACGAGATCCTCACCGGCGCGCGCGGCGGCAAGTCGCCTGTCCACCCCAATGACGACGTGAATCGCGGCCAATCCTCCAACGACAGCTTCCCGACCGCGCTGCACATCGCGGCCACGCTCGGCGTGCGCGACCGGCTGCTTCCGGCGCTGGACCGGCTCCAGCAAGCGCTGGCGGCGAAGGCAAAGGCGTGGGGCGGGATCGTCAAGATCGGCCGGACGCACCTCCAGGACGCGACGCCGCTGACCCTGGGGCAGGAATTCTCCGGCTACGCCAACCAGCTCTACCGCTGCCGCCGCCGGATCGAGCCGGCGATCGAGCATGGCACGCGGCGGCTGGCGCAGGGCGGCACGGCGGTCGGCACCGGCCTCAACGCACCCAGGGGCTTCGCGGAGGATTTCTGCGGCGCATTGCGAGAT
>JAYRJH010000320.1:0-3737 GCA_041906415.1 Sphingomonas sp.
TTTCCACTTCGGCGCGCGGGTGAGGCGATAGCCGCTCAGGTCCGAATAACCCAGCGGGCAGACCTGATTGTAAATGCACGGCCCCAGATAGCTCTGATACTTCGCATCCAGCAACGCGACATTCCCGCCGACGCTGAAGAATGAAACCGGCCGGAGATTTCCCTCCAGTTCGATACCGCGCGAGCGCACCTTCGCGGCGTTGCCGGTGACGAAGCTCACGCCGTTGAACGACGAGACCTGAAGATTGTCGAAGTTGGTGTTGAACACCGCGAGATTGAGGTCATAGAGGCCGCCCTCCCCGCGCAGCTTGAGGCCTGCCTCCCACGAGCGCGCGCGCTCGGGATCGAACTGATATTTGCCGGTCCTGCCAAGCTGGGTGTCGTTCGCAACGAAGCCACCGCCCTTGCTGCCGGTAGCATAGCTGACATAGACCTGCCCGCGGGCACTGAACTTGTAGCTGACCTTGCCCGAGTAATCCCACAATTTCTCGTGCCGCCGGCCCCGGATATCATAAGGCAGGAACGCCGCCGGTCCGCCCGGCAATTGCTGCATCCGCGCCTGCTTCCTCTCGTCGCTGTAGCGTACGCTGCCGTCGATCGTCAGCCCCGGCAGTATCTCCAGATTGCCGGCCAGGAAGGGCGAGATGGACTCGCTCTTCTGATCGAACGGCAAAATCGAGTTACCGACGAACAGCGGCAGCGCGATTCCCGGATTGTTCCAGTAAACCCCCTGAACGATATGCGACTTGGCATAATAATATTGCAGGCCGGCGATCAGAGAGAGCTTGCCGATCGAGGCGGAAACCCGCGCCTCCTCCGACAATTGCGTCGTGTTCTCGGTGTGCAGGTTATCGACCAGCGTGAGCGGGCTGACGTCGATGTCGGTGTTGGTCCGCGCCTTGATATGCTGATAGCCGGTGATCGTCGTCAGCTTCACCCCGCCGCCCAGATCGGTGTCGGTCGTGAGCGTGACGTTCCAGTTCTCGGTGCGCGAGAAGCCCCGGCCATAAGGCGAAGACTGGATGCGCGTGAAGCTCGGCGTTTCGATCGCCCCGCCATAAGGCGCGTCGATCGCGCGGATCGCATTGGCCACGGCGCTCGTGCCCAGCCCGTTATAGGCGAGGTTGTTGCCGTTGTAATTGTTCTTGCCGTATTCGACCTTCAGCTTGGCCGACATGCCCTTCATCGGCTCGAACAGCAATTGCCCGCGCAGGCCGAGATAGTCGTTGCTGTTGTCGTCGGTCTTCGTCGCGCGGTTCCACATATAGCCGCCCGCATGGCCGCCCTGCGCGCTGAGGCGGGCGGAGAGGCTGTCGGTGATCGGGCCGGAGAGATAGCCCTCGGCGTTCCACCCCTGATTCTCGAATTCATAGCCGGCGCTGACGCGGCCCTCGAAATCGCGCGTCGGTGCGGCGGTGATGACGCTGATCGCGCCGGCGTCGGTGTTCTTGCCGAACAATGCGCCCTGCGGCCCGCGCACCACCTCAACCCGCGCCACATCCATCATCGCGGTCTGCAACGAGCGCGAGCGGCCCGAATAGACGCCGTCGACGAAGAAGCCGACCGACTGCTCGAACGCCAGATTGCCGCCGCCCGAGCCGAGGCCGCGCATGTTGATGACGAAATTGCCGTTGGTCTGGTCGATCTGGAGGTTGGGGACGCTGCCCTGGAGATCGTTGAACTGCCGCGTGCCCATCTTGTCCAGATCCGCGCCGGAGACGACTGCGACCGACAAGGGCACGTCGAGCAGCGTCTGCGGACGGCGGGTGGCGGTGACGATGATGTCGTTGCCGCTCGCGCCAGCCGCATCCTGCGCGAGGGCAGGCATGGACGGCAGCGCCAGCAAGGCGCCCCCGGCCAGCAGGGCGATCCGGCGATTCCAGAAAATCTTCATGTCCTGCTCCTCTGCTGTTCCCGGCGGACAGGAGGAGCCTTCCCCCCACCCGCGCGATGGCCGGCTTTCTCGCGACCGGCTCTATTTAATTAGCATACTAATGATATAACGACAGGCGTCCTGTCAACAGCCTTGGATCAATAGGTGAGCGCATTGGGCGGCAGGCCGATCAGCGCGCGCCCGTGCAGTTCCGCCGCGCCGTCCAGATCGTAGACGATGTGGTTCGACATCACGTTCACGTCGCGCAGGTAGCGCTGCATCGGATTGCTGCGCATGTGCGAAGAAGCGCCGCTCGCCTCCGCCACCATCATGATCGCGCGGCGGCACAATTCCATCGCCTGCGCGATCTCCAGCCGCATCCGCGAGCGCTGCTCGAAATCGGCGCGCTTCTCCGGCGTCGCCAGCCGGATGTTGGTGTTGACCGCATCGCGCAGCAGCAGCTCCGCCGTGTGCGCCATCACCGCCGCATTGCCGAGCCGCATCTGCGAGGCGGGTCGTTCGGACTGGGTGGTGGCGGTGCCGTGGATCACGCGGGACGAAAGCTGCTCGCGGAAAGCCGCCACCGCCGCCCGCGCCGCCGCCACACCGGAAATCGCCGCCGTCACGCCGAGGAAAGGGATCATCGGCTGGCGATAGAGCGGATTGTCGTAGAGCCGAGCGCCATTCGCCTGGCCCTCGCGCATATCGGCCATGTTCATCGTGCGATGTTCGGGAACGAACACATCCTCGATCAGCAGGTCGTGGCTGCCGGTGCCCTCCATCCCGTCGATATGCCAGGTGTCGAGCACCGTCACCTCGCGGGTCGGCAGCGCGCAGAACAGCACGACGTTCGCCGGCCCGTCCACGATCGCGCAGGCGACCAGCACCCAGTCGGAGTGCATCACCCCCGTGCCCCATTTCCAGCGCCCGCTGATGCGATAGCCGCCGTCGACGCGCACCGCCTTGCCCGGCGGGGCCGTCACCCCCGGCGCGATGACGAAGGGCACGCGATTCCCCTCCCGCGTGCCGAATATCTCGTCCTGAAACTGTTCGGGAAACTGGCTAAGCATCCAGTTGTGCTCGACGCAGAAGGCCGCGACCCAGCCGGTGGAGGGACACCCCTCGCTCAGCGGCAGCATCGCGTCGATGAAGCTGTCCGCGTCGAATTCCAGCCCGCCGTATTTCTTCGGGATGAACTGATAGAAGCAGCCGGTCTTGCGGATCTCGTTCCACACCGATTCGATCGGGTGGCGCTTCGCCTCGCATTCGGCGGCATGGGCGGCGAGCAGCGGCTTCAGCGCGGTGGTGCGGCGGACCAGCTCCTCCGGCGTGAGGCGCGCCAGCTCCTCGCGCGTCATGAAGTCGTCGTTGGCGGGAATGAACGGCTGCACCGTCGGCGGGTTCGACATCGCGCTCTCCTTTGCGGCGTCCGTCATGCGCGGACATCCTCATGCGCGACGATATTGTCAGTTTCCTTGCCGAATTACAATTAGAAATCTAACCTTTCACAGCAGCTCGTAGACATCATATTCCACCGCCCCGCCCACCGACTGGCCGATGCCGACGGTGACGATATCGTTGAGCCAGCGATAATCGGGGTGCCCGGTCTCGAACACCGGCGCGGTGCGGAAATAGACCTGCGCATGTTCGTCGGCCGTCTTCGGCCCGCCCCGTTTCGAGAAATCGCGCACCTTGTCCATCGGGCGCAGCACGCCGCGATAGGAGACATAGACCAGCGCGCCGTCATGCGTTTCCAGCGTCACGCGCGCATCGAGCCGCAGCACGCCGCGCTCGTCGATCGTCGCCCAGTCGCCGCCGCCGGGCATCACCCGGCCCGAAAGCCGTTCGCCCGTCACCGTCCCGCC